>NZ_JBBHLB010000021.1:0-61979 GCF_037572415.1 Flavonifractor porci | reverse complement strand
GCAAGTAGCAGTCCTCACGCAGTTGGCAGATCGTATTACGCGTTGCACGCGTCCGCGAGGAACAAAGGGCTATGCCCGCATAGTGACAACCACCAGCTTCGCTGGTGGATGTGTTCATTTTAACAGGGCAGAGTCACCCAGGTGGGTGTGCCGGACAGGTCGGTAAAAAGCAGGCCGCCGGGGGGCAGGAAGGTAAACAGCAGCGTGGCGGTGCCCAGAACCAGCACCAACAGCGCCAGCACTTCCCGGCAGTTTTGCCAGATGGGTTGGCGGAGCAGGTGAGGCAGCAGGAAACATACAGCCATCATCAGCACATAGAGGGCGATGTCAAAGATAAGCGAGTCCCCCTGAAAGGAAATGTGGTAGAGATAGCCGATCCCCAGCATTCCTGCTGTGGCTGCCAGCAGGGCAAAGGCCCGCTGTCCCAGCAGCTCCGGCTGCCGACTGCGCAGAGCCAGCCCGGCAATGAGGCAGGGCCAGTAGAGCAGCTTGATGTGCTCCCACAGACTCTCCCGCACCGGGGCCACCAGGGCGGTGGCAGGACAGGGAAGCAGGGTATAGAGGAAATGCAGGCAGGCGCCGGCCACTGTGGCGGCGACAAAAGCGATCCACTCGGACTTGCTCAGACGCGGCATGGCGGACACATCCTTTCGTCTTATATGCCGTAACATATGCAAACAAAAGAAAAAAATACCACAGCTTTTCAGGGTAAAAACCAGGAAGCAGGGGGAGAAAAGAACAGGGGAAAAGCTGCAATGATTTGTCGGAGCGAGATTGGCAAGAAGGGCTAATCCAAAGGAACATTTCATTGCCAGCGTTGCTGATCGATTTGAAAACCATATTAGTAACAGGCGCACAACGCGCCAACTGTTTGGGGAAGGAGCGTGGACAGCGAAATGGGAAAAGAAGAACCAAAGATCAGGCCCTGGGTGGGCGTGGTGCTGACAGCGGTGCTGCTGCTGGCCTGGGCGGCCTGGTTCCAGCCGGCCAGGGCAGCGGAGACCCGGGAGGTGATCCCAATGGGCCGTACCGTGGGGATCAAGCTGTTTTCCGATGGTGTGATGGTGGTTGGTTTTGGCGAGGTGGCGGCGGTTGACGGCAGTCATACCCCGGCCCGGGACTGTGGACTGAAAGAAGGAGATATCATCACCCACATCAACCGGGAAGAGGTGGACAGCATCGAAGAAGTACAGGCCATGCTGCAACAGGTAGGGGACCAGGCCATGAGCATCCGTGCGGTGCGGGACGACAAAGAGGTCCAGTTCACCGCCCAGGCGGTCCAGTGCAGCGCCGACGGGCAGTATAAGCTGGGCGCCTGGATCCGGGACTCTATGGCTGGTATCGGTACCATGACCTTCTGTGATCCCGAGACGGGCACCTTCGGCGCTCTGGGTCACGGCATCAACGATGTGGATACGGCAAAGCTGATGCCCATGCAGTCCGGGTCCATCCTCTATTCTGAGGTAGCCGACGTGCAGAAGGGGATCAAAGGAAAGCCAGGTGAACTCCACGGCGCGTTTCAGACCGACCGTGATCTGGGGGTATTGTGGTCCAACACCGGCAGCGGCGTTTTTGGCCGGATCAGCGATACCGCGCTGACCGATGGCCTGGAGCCGGTACCGGTGGCGGAGCGCAGCCAGGTTCAGGTGGGCCCCGCGGTGATCCGGTCCAATGTGGCCGGTGATCAGGTGGAGGAATATGCGGTGGAGATCACCCGTATCTTTCCCGAAAAAGAGGGAGATACCCGCAATCTGATGCTGAAAGTGACGGATTCCCGATTGCTGGATACCACCGGCGGCATTGTGCAGGGGATGAGCGGCTCGCCTATTCTCCAAAATGGCAGACTGGTAGGGGCGGTGACCCATGTGCTGGTCAATGACCCCACTCAGGGGTATGGCATTTTGGCGGAAAATATGCTGGAGCAGGCGGAAACTGGTAAAACAGAAGACTAATACCACTGAAACGCCGGGAGTGGGGCTCCGCTCCCGGCGTCCTATTTACAAGAAAATTGGAAGATATTAGGTGAAAAAGGAAGGCTGCGTCGGAATTTCTGCAAAAAAGTCGAACGAAGTCGAAGAGAAATAGCCAGAAATTACCAGCAAAACCCTTGCGCTTGCTGTCTGATTATGGTAAATTATAGCCAACCGGTAAAGAGACTTGGCCAGGCGCGAATGTGGAGCAGGAGAGCCTGCTGGAAAGGGTGTCAATATTGGAACGGAAAATCAAGGTCCTGGTAGCGGACGCAAGCGAAGAATTCCGCCGCATTCTGGTGGAACAGCTGGAGAGGGAAGCGGGTATCCAGGTGGTGGGAGCCACTGGGGACGGCGAAGAAGCGCTTCAGCTTTCGGAACGTCTGGCGCCGGATGTGCTGGTGATGGATCTGGTGCTGACCCAGATGGATGGGGTGGAGGTCTTGCAGGCGCTGTCCAAGGCCGAAGCCAGACCCCGGGTGCTGGTGCTCTCCGGATTTGCCCGGGGCAGCGTGGCCGAGTTGGCCGCCTCCACCGGCGCGGATTACTATATGCTCAAGCCCTGCCGCTTGACGGCAGTGGCTGAACGGATCCGCCAGCTGGCCGCCCTCCAGGAAACGGAGGAAGAAGATGGCGCGGAGGAGCGGTCCAGACGGCTGGAAAATGTGGTGACAAGCATCATCCATGAGATCGGCGTGCCCGCCCACATCAAGGGCTACCAGTATCTGCGAGAGGCCATCATCATCGCCGTGGGGGATATGGATGTGATCAACGCGGTCACCAAGATCCTCTATCCGGAGGTGGCTAAACGGTTCGGCACCACCGCCTCCCGGGTGGAGCGTGCCATCCGCCACGCCATCGAGGTGGCCTGGGACCGGGGCGATCTGGAGACGCTGCAGAAATACTTCGGCTATACTGTTTCCAACGCCAAGGGAAAGCCCACCAACTCGGAATTTATTGCTATGATCGCCGACCGGCTCCAGCTGCAGCAGAAGGAGCGGTGAAGGCTGCGATGTGCCCGGCAGACGGGGAATTCCCCGGAGCCGGGCGCGTTTTTTCTCTACACAGCCAAAAGAAAAAGGAGTATCATATAAACAGGCGGGATGTGCCCATTGCCGGGACGCATCCCCGAGGAGGCGGGACCATGATGCTGGTGCAGCAATTACATTGGGCCAGAACCGAGGAACGGGACCTGGAGGATCTGGCCATCGAACAGGAACAGCTTGTAGGACTGGATCTGTCCCACTTGGAGTATACCCGGATTCGGTTTCACAAATGCCGTTTTGAGCGATGCGATTTTTCCAAGGCGGCCTTTTATCAGTCGGAATTTGACGGCTGTGATTTTTCCAACTGCAGCTTTCTGGATACGGTGTGGAACCAGTGCCGGGTGTCCGGGTGCAAGGGAGACGGCGTGAAGATGATCTCCAGCCGCTGGAAGGACTGCGTGGTGGCTGACAGCAGCTTTCGCTATGGAAATTTTTCCAAATCCATGTGGAACCGTACCAGCCTGACCGGCTGCGATCTGCGGGAGGCTTCCATGGCGGAGGCCCGGATAAGCGGGCTGGCGCCTCATGGGTCCAACTTTCAAGGGGTGGATTTTTTCCGTACGCCGCTGAAAGGTCTGGATCTGTCCGACTGCCAGATCCAGGGTATCACTGTATCGGAGAGTTTGCAGGAGCTGCGGGGCTTGAAGATCAACCCGGGACAGGCCGTGGATCTGGCTCCTCTGATGGGGGTACAGCTCCTCTGAGCATTCCGGCTCTGGACAAGATACAGGCATGGAACCGGCCCTGTCCGCATACCTCTGGGACAAGGGGGTGGGGCTATGACAGGATTGGAGCGGCTGGCAGATCTGATCTGGAACCCGTGGCTGCTGGGCCTGTTTCTGGTAGTGGGCCTTTACTTATCGGTACGAAGCGGATTTTTTCAGGTGATACACTGTGGGCTGTGGTTCAGGACCACGGCGGGCGCCCTGGGCAAAAAAGCCGGGGGGGACACCGGACGGGGGCTGACCCAGCTTCAGGCCATGTCCACCGCCTTGGCGGCCACCATCGGCACAGGTTCCATTGCCGGGGTGGCCACTGCCATCTTTTATGGCGGGCCGGGGGCGGTATTCTGGATGTGGGTTTCCGCCTTCCTGGGCATGATGACCGGCTGTGTGGAAAAGATCCTGGCGGTACGCTACCGGGAAAAGGACGAGAAGGGCTGCTGGCAGGGAGGCCCCATGTGCTATATGGAAAAGGGCCTGGGCAGCCAGGGACTGGCTACCCTGTTTGCCCTGTGCTGCGTTGCCGCATCCCTGGGGGGCGGCAATATGGTGCAGGCCAATTCCATCTCGACTGCCCTTCATGCTGGTTTTGGACTGGACCCGCTGGCGGTGGGCATCGTGGTGGCTCTGCTCACTGGGGTGGTGGTGGTAGGCGGCATCGGCCGCATCGGCAAGGTGAGCGAGACTTTGGTGCCCTGTATGGCCCTCCTCTTTGTGGGAGGCGGCGTGGTGGTGCTCTGCTGCCATGCTCAGGCCCTGCCCGAGGCTTTGCGGCAGATCGTGGGGGGGGCCTTTACCCCCAAGGCAGCTTTGGGGGGCGGTGCGGGCTACGGTATGGCAGCGGCGCTGCGGTATGGAGTGGCACGAGGGGTATTTACCAATGAGGCGGGTATGGGTTCCTCTTCCATCGCCCACGCCGCCGCCGACACCAGAGAGCCGGCAGAACAGGGGATGTGGGGTATTTTTGAGGTATTTGTGGCCACCATTGTGGTGTGCTCCATTACCGCACTGGTGATTCTCACTACCGGGGTTTATCAACCGGAGGGGGCCCTGGACGCCATCCAAAAGGGACAGGTGATGCCGGAGATGCTGGGCGCCCCCCTGTCGGCGGCCGGGTTTTCCACCGTTTTCGGCCCATTTGGGGAAATTTTTGTGTCGGTGTGCCTGCTGTTGTTCGCCTTTACCTCCCTCTTGGGGTGCTGCTACTATGGAGAACGGGGACTGGCCTACCTGAGCGGCTCCAACCGCTGGCGGTGGATCTACCGGCTGGTGTTTTTGTGGGCGCTGGTGTGGGGCAGCGTGGCAGACGTAACGGCGGTGTGGCAGTTGGCGGACATCTTCAATGGACTGATGGCTCTGCCCAACCTGTTTGCCCTGCTGCTGCTGTCCCCGGAGGCTTTAGCCCTGCTGCGGGTATGGAAAAGGAAACAGGCATGAAAAAAGAGCACGCTGCATCAGCAGCGTGCTCTTTTTCGTGGAATCCTTATTCCGCCGGAGCGGGAGAGGGAGAAGCCTCCCCGGCATCGGGCTCCTTCTGGGGAGCGGGAGTGACGATCGGCGATGGAGCGGGCTGGGCCGCTCCATCCAGAGTGACGGTGGAGCCGTCCAGAATGGAGGAGGTCTCCCCGTCAATGGCGGGGGTGTGTTGGATGGTCACCTGGTCGCCTACATTGAGGATGACAGCCAGAGGATTCTGGGCGGCGGAGAGGGCGTAGTAAGTGGGAGCGCCCTCCAGTTGGATGAAGTAGTAGGAGTTGCCCTCCATGACCGCCGAACGGATGTCGCTGATGACGCCGGACACCTCGGTGCGGGGCAGTTCATCCTCAGAGGTGATCCCTTTGTTGGCCAGCAGTTTGATATATTCCTGTTCGCAGGCGGACACAGTGGAGCCGGTGGCCACCACCTGATACTGAGCTACATTGACCATAGCGTAACTCTTTACCAGATTGGTGGCGTCCTTCAGGGGGATAAAGTAGGTGGGCTCTCCGGCAATGTTGAGCAGCAGAGGGAAGGTGGCGGTGTACTTCAGATCCTGGACCACACCTTCCGCGGAGGCCTTGGCAGCCGCTTCCGTAGCGCCGGGGGCCCGATAGAATTTGGTCTCCTTGGTCCGCTGGTTGGACAGCAGGAAACCCAGGTTGGACTGGTCGGCATTGGCGGAGGTAACGCCGGTGTACATATACACGTCGTCGTTAAGGGCGATATAGTTGGAGCCGTCGGTGGTGATGGTCACGTCCCGCTGGCCGAAGATGGAGTTGATGAAGCCGTTGACCAGAGTGCCGTGGTAGTTATACTGCTGCATGATCAAATCAGGGGTGAACACATTGTCCACCCAGTTGGGAATGTCGGCCAGCTCATAGTAGGTGCATTCGCCGGTGATGGCGTCCACCAGCACGGCGCCCTTGATGTCGTCGCCGCCGAACAGGCCGATGGTCTTGACGATGCGGGGAGCGATCCAGTAGGGACGGCCCTCCTCATCGATCTCAAACTGAGGGGTGCCAAAGATAAAGGTGGGATAGTTGAAGCGCAGATGGCGTTCGATGTTACGATTGAGTGGCTCGGAGAAGGAGTATTTCATGCCCTCCTCCAGCCGGACCACCGTGGCCTCCTGAGTGACCATGTCCACCCTCACATAGGCGGGCAGGCCGGTGCCGCGGTTGGTAAACCACTTGAACAGATCGGCGTAGGCTATGGGGGCCACCCGGACGGGCCGGCCCTTGTAGTTGATCTGGGTGGAATCGAAGGAATACTCGAACTGGCTGACCATATCGCTGAGGGTACCCATCTGCCGGTCGCTGAGGTATTCGGCGGAGGATTCATCCAGGGTGGGGATCTCATTAAAAGAGATTTCGGCGATGTCGGAGGCAAAGTTGCCGTCCTCCACGGTGAGCAGGTCCCGGTAGGCCCCGGCCCGGAAAATGGGCAGGGAGATAATGGTACCCACAATGCCAACGGCAATGAGGGCCAGCAGCAGGATCCCCGCAGGCAGGCAGCGGGATTTGATAAAGCGCAGATAATCTTTGGGGCCGCTGGCCTCCCGGATCAGGTCCATGCCGGAGGTGAGGATAGAAGTGACCACGAATACGATGCACAGAATGGCGATAAAGACATAAAAATCGCTGGACTGGGGATTGATAGGGGGCAAAGCCACATAGAAATAGACCAGACCGATCAAAATGGTGAGTATGATACAGAGCACCAGTTTTCCGGACTTGCTTTTGGGCCCATGGGCCTTCTTGGCCGGTTGCTGTTCCATGAACGTTTCTCCTTTAGGCAATTTCGACATTTTTTCATAATCAAACGGGGTTGATAGAGGTAGTATAGCCTATAGTGGTGGAAAAGGCAACTGAACAGGCATTAAATTTCCATAAAAGGCAGGTAAAAACCTGCCGGAGTCAAAGGCGAAAGGGGACGAAACTTCGTACAAAATCCCATTGACGGCAAACTTTACATCCGATATACTAAAACAGGATTTCGTAAAGAAACTGAAAAAGAAATATGTGAATAAAAGAGGAGAAAAGACGTGGGAGACATAAGCATCCTTCTTGGGCTGCTGGGCGGCCTGGCCTTGTTCCTCTACGGTATGCAGATGATGAGTTCCGGCCTGGAGGCCGCAGCTGGCAACCGTATGAAGCGCATCCTTGAGCGGCTGACTTCAAATCGCTTTTTGGGCGTCCTGGTGGGCGCATTGATCACCGCAGCAATCCAATCCTCCTCCGCCACCACAGTTATGGTGGTGGGCTTTGTCAACTCCGGCATGATGACCCTGCGGCAGGCCGTGTGGATTATCATGGGCGCCAACATCGGCACTACCATCACCGGACAGCTCATCGCCCTGGATGTGGGCGTTATGGCTCCCCTGTTTGCCTTTGTGGGCGTGGCCATGGTGGTATTTCTGAAGAAACCTCAGATCCACCACTACGGCAACATCCTGGCCGGCCTGGGTGTGCTCTTCATTGGCATGGAGATGATGAGCTCCTCTATGGAGCCCCTCCGGGAGTGGCCCGCCTTTGTGGATGCTGTCAGCACCTTCTCCAATCCCCTGATTGGTATTGTGGTAGGCGCCCTTTTCACCGCGCTCATCCAGTCCTCCTCCGCCTCTGTGGGTATTCTGCAGGCGCTGGCGGTCAGCGGTGTGATTGGCCTCGACAGCGCGGTGTATGTCCTGTTTGGTCAGAATATCGGCACCTGCATCACTGCTGTGCTTGCCTCCATCGGCACCAGCCGCAACGCCAAGCGGGCTACGGTGATCCACCTGATGTTCAACCTGTTCGGCACGGTGCTCTTTACCGCTATCTGTATTCTGACGCCGCTGACCGACGCTATGGTGAACCTGACTCCCGGCTACCCCGCGGCTCAGATCGCCAATATGCACACGCTGTTCAACATCGTTACCACCATTTTGCTGCTGCCCTTTGGCAATGTGTTGGTAAAGCTGGCCATGCACATCCTGCCTGACCGGCGGGAGAGTGGGGAGGAAGGGATGCACCTGGCCTACCTGGTACCCAACCCCACCCACACCAAGCAGGAGCACCCCATCGGCTTCTCCGCCATGTATATCACCCAGCTGCGCCAGGAACTTAACCGGATGCTGTGTATGGCCCGGGAGAATATTGCCACTTGTTTTCAGGCTGTGCTGGACGTGGATCCCAAGAAGATGGAGGGCGCCGAAGCCACCGAGGAATATCTGGACTATCTGAACAAGGAGATCTCCCAGTATATCTCTCAGGTCATCGTCCATGAGACCAACGAGCAGGACTCCACCGCTGTCAGTGCCTATTTTAAAATCACCGGCAACATCGAGCGCATCGGCGACCACGCCATGAATATCTGCGAGTATACCCAGATGATGCACGATAAGAACATCCATTTCTCTCCAGATGCACAGGAAGAGATCAGGCGGATGGAGCAGGTCAGCCTGGAGGCTCTGGACCTCCTGGGACAGGAGGTCACTGAGCCCACCAAATGGCTTGCCAAGGTGTCCGCATTGGAGCAGCGTATTGACGATATGACGGAGGAATACCGCCGCAACCAGCTCAAGCGGATGCGGAAGGGCTCCTGCTCCGACGAGGCCTGTATCATATTCTCCGAGCTGCTTACCGACTTTGAGCGCATTGGCGACCACGCTCTGAATATTGCTCAGGAGCGGGCTTCCATTGCCTCTGACGCTACCGGAGTTTAAGGCAAAGCACAACTCCCCCTGATCCAGCCGAAAGGCTGGATCAGGGGGAGTTTTATTTTTGCATTTAAGATTGTGAGGCAGTGAGTGCCCTGCGGCTGACACCCAGGCCCCAAAACAGGGTAATCAACTCGGTGACCGGGAAGGCAAGCCAGATCCCGGTGAGTCCCAGCAGCCACGCCAGCAGAAGCACCAGCGCGGCAATACCCACACCGCCCCGGAACAGGGAGAGAAAGAAGGAAGCCCGGGGCTGCTCGGCGGCGCCCAGAAAGGCCGCGGTGATGATGTTGGGGCCGGCACAGAGGAAACCCCAGAAATAGAGCCGAAGTCCGTCCACGGCGATCCGTGCCAGGACTGGGTTCCCATCCCGATTGAAAAGCGCCACGAGTGGCTGGGCGGCAAACTGGGCGATAAGGGCTAGGGCCAGTCCGGTGAAGAAGGCTACCAGCAGAGCCATGCGGCAGAGTTGCCTGACCTCATGGGTATCACCACGGCCATAGGCCTGACTGATCAGGGGCTGGGCCCCCTGGGACAGACCGGTAAACAGGGCCAGGGCCATAAGAGCCAGATTGGCTACCACGCCGTAGGCCGCCACGCCCACCGTGCCGGCGGCTTGCAGCATCAACAGATTATAGAGGGCCAGCACCATACAGGAGGTAAACTCATTGAGGAAGGCGGCGCTGCCCAGACCGGCCACGTCGGCCAGGGACCAGGCCGGGGTGGCGGGCCGGGCCAGTTGGTACTGATTCCGGCCGGTAAGACTGTGGAGGGAGGAGAGACACAGCCCGATCACCGGGGCGGTGCCGGTTGCCAGTGCCGCGCCGAAAATGCCCATATTCAATGGATAGAGGAAGAGATAGTCCAGGGCGATGTTGGCCAGACTGCCGGTGAGCATGGCGGCCATGGCCAGCTTGGGATTGCCGTCGTTGCGGACGAAGCATACCATGACATGGTTGAGCAGAAAACAAGGGGAGAAAAGGAGTACCGTACGCAGGTAAACGGTACACAGGGGCAGTGTGTCGGTGTTGGCCCCCAGCAGCAGGGCAATGGGTTGGGCGCAGAAAGCGCCCAGCAGGGCCAGCAAAACTCCCAGTACCAGTCCCGTCAGCAGGACCAGGGTAAAGGTGCGGTTGGCCCGGTCCTCATCCCCCTGATACCGGCAGATGGAGTAGCGGGTGGCGCCGCCGATACCCAGCAGGATGCCAAGTCCGTTGATGAGGCCGAAGATGGGAATGGCCAGATTGAGGGCCGCCAATCCGTCGGAGCCCAGTTGGTTGGACACAAAAAAGGTGTCCGCCATGATGTAGCCGGACAGCCCAAGGGCACCCAGCATATTTAAGGAGATGTACTTGAAAAAGGTCCGCCGCATGGTCCGTCCTCCTGGGTCCAAATAAAAAACGTGCCTGAGTATATTCCTTCAAAGACCTACGGAATATACTCAGGCACGTTGTCTCGCCCATCCGGTGACGGGCGTCATGCACATGGTTTATTTGTGGATAAGAGCATAACAGAAGGACAGAAAAATGTCAAGGCATGGGGAACAACTACCGGGACAGCTTCTCCCGCAGCACCTGGTGGACCACCGCCGGGGAGGCCTGCCCCTTCAGCTGCCGCATGACCTGACCCACCAGAAAACCGAAGGCCTTCTCCTTGCCGGACTTGAAGTCCTCCACCGATTTCTGGTTGTCGGAGAGTACCTGCTCCACCACGGCGGTCACCAGTCCGGCGTCGGATACCTGGGCCAGACCGTGTTCCTGAATATAAGCATCCACGTCTCCATCCTCAGCAAAGATGGCCTCAAAGACCTTAACGGCGGTGTTGCGGTTAAGTTTGCCCTTCTGGACCAGGGCGATGAGCCTGGCCATGGTGGGAGGCGTCAGCTTCATGTCCTGGGCCTCCAGGCCGTGGGCGGACAGCTGGCCCAGCACCTGGCCCATGATCCAGTTGGCGGCCTGCTTGGGATCGGCCCCCAGAGCCACCACTTCCTCGAAAAAGTCGGCCAGGGCTTTCTGGCTGGTGATCATCTCCGTGTCGTAAACAGGCAGACCCCAGTCATGCTGATACCGCGCCCGCTTGGCCTCCGCCAGCTCGGGCTGGGTGGCCCGCAGCCCTTCGATATACTCCTCCGACAGCTCCAGGGGCGGGATGTCCGGATCGGGAAAGTAGCGGTAATCCTGGGCGTTCTCCTTGGAGCGCATGGCGTAGGTGGCGTCCTTGTTCTCATCCCAGCGGCGGGTCTCCTGGATCACCCGTTTGCCCTCCTCAATGAGCTCAATCTGTCGCCGGGCTTCGTAGGCAATGGCCCGGGCAATGGCCTTGAAAGAGTTCAGGTTCTTCATCTCGGTGCGGGTGCCCAACTCTGCGGACCCGGCGGGACGCACCGACAGGTTCACGTCGCACCGCAGGGAGCCCTCCTGCATCTTGCAGTCGGACACACCCAGGTATTGCAGGGTGGAGCGCAGCTTTTCCAGGTAGGAAATGACCTCCTCCGCCGAGCGAAAGTCGGGCTCGGTGACGACCTCGATCAAGGGCACGCCGCAGCGGTTGTAATCCGCCCGGGTCTGGTCCAGCCAGGGGTCGTGGAGCAGCTTGCCCGCGTCCTCCTCCATGTGCAGCTCGTGGATGCGGATGGTCTTGCCGCCGCCAATGTCCACCGCACCGTCGTGACAGATGGGCAGGTAGAGCTGGGAGATCTGATAGGCCTTGGGCAGGTCGGGGTAGAAGTAGTTCTTCCGGTCAAAGCGGCTGAAACGGCTGATCTCGCAGTTCAGAGCCAGACCGGCTTTCACCGCAAACTCCAGTACCTTTTCGTTGAGTACCGGCAGGGCGCCCGGCATCCCGGTACATACCGGGCAGCAGTGGGTGTTGGGCGCGCCGCCGAATTGGGTGGTGCAGGGGCAGAAGATCTTGGTCCTGGTGGCCAGCTCCACATGGGTCTCCAGACCGATCACGGTTTCCCAGGTCATTGGGCGTCACCTCCTTTGGGGCTTTTCTTGTGCCAGTTGGTGTCCAGCTGGAAGGCATGGGCGGCGTTGAGCACCCCGCCGTCGCCCAGGGCGGGACCGATGAGCTGGGCGCCGATGGGCATACCCTTGCTGTCAAAGCCGCAGGGCATGGACAGGGCGGGCAGGCCCGCCAGGTTCACCGACACAGTGTAACTGTCGCTGAGGTACATCTTCAGCGGATCGATGAGGCTCTCCCCCAGCTTGGGGGCGGTGGTGGGAGCCACAGGGGTGAGGAGCAGATCGTACTTGGAAAAAGCCTGGTCAAAGGCCTTTTTGATGAGGGCCTTTACCTGGAGGGCCTTTTTGTAGTAGGCATCGTAGTAACCAGAGGACAGCACGAAGGTGCCCAGCAGGATGCGCCGCTTTACCTCGGAGCCAAAGCCCTGGGTGCGGGTCTTGCAGTAGAGATCGGCGAGATCCTGATAGTCCTCGGCCCGCCAGCCGTATTTTACGCCGTCGAACCGGGACAGGTTGGAGGAGGCCTCGGCGGCGGCGATGATATAGTAGGTGGGTATCACATACTCCATCACCGGCAGGGCGAACTCCTCCACCTTGGCCCCACGGGCCTTGAGCACCTCGGCGGCGGCCAGTACGGCGGTACGCACCTCTGGGTCCAGCCCCTCGCCGAAGCAGTCCACCGGCAGGCCAATCTTTTTACCGTTTAGATTGCCGGTGAGGGAGGAGAGCAGCCCACCGGCGGGGGCGTCCAGGCTGGTACCGTCCCGGGGGTCCTTGCCCTGAATGAGGTCCAGCACCGCCGCACAGTCGGCGGCGGACTTGGCGATGGGGCCCATCTGGTCCAGGGAGGAGGCGTAGGCGATGAGGCCGTACCGGGACACAGTGCCATAGGTGGGCTTCATGCCGGTGACGCCGCAATAGGCGGCGGGCTGGCGGATGGACCCGCCGGTGTCCGAGCCGATGGCGTACCACACCTCGCCGGCCGCCACGGCAGCGGCAGCGCCGCCGGAGGAGCCGCCAGCCGCCCGGGTCAGATCCCAGGGGTTTTTTACCGGGCCATAGTGGGAGGTCTCGGAGGTGGAGCCCATAGCGAACTCATCCATGTTCAGCTTGCCCATGGACACCGCCCCGGCGGCAGAGAGCCGCTCCACCACGGTGGCGTCGTAGCAGGGGACGAAACCCTCCAGAATCTTGGAAGCACAGGTGGTGGGCACCCCTTTGGTGCAGATGTTGTCCTTGTAGGCCATGGGTATACCAGCCAGGGGGGAGGCGGACAGGTCGGCTGCCGGGAAGGCGGGGCCGTCCAACGTGACGAAGGCGTTGTTGCCCGGCTGGGCGGCGTGGATGCGGGAGAGGGCGGCCTCCACCGCCTCCTGCTGTCTTACCTCACCGGTGCGGAGCTTTTGAGCCAGCTCCAGAGCAGTCAGTTCATACAGTTCCATGTGTGCCACCTCACTCTACCGCTTTGGGGACCAGGAAGGTCTCGCCGTCCCCGGCGGGAGACCCGGCCAGCAGGGTCTCCCGGTCATAGGACGGGACCACCTCGTCGGCGCGCAGCACGTTTTTCAGGGGGAAAATGTGGCTCAGGGGCTCCACATCGGTGGTATCCAGAGTATTGAGCACATCCATATAGGCCACGATGCGCTCCAGCTCCGCCGTCATGGCGGTTTTCTCCTTCGCCGGCAGCTGGAGCCGGGAGAGCTGGGAGATATAGTCGACCATATCTTCGGTGATTTTCATGTTCAATCCTCCTTAAGGCTCAAGCCGGGTGCGGTCTCTGGGGAACAGGCAGGCCCGGCGGACGTTGTCCAAACCGCACAGCTGCATGGTCAGCCGCTCCAGGCCGATGCCCAGCCCACCGTGGGGGGGCATCCCGTGCTTGTGGATCATGAGATAGCTTTCAAACTCCGCCGTTTCCATGTCCCGCGCCTCCATCTTGGCCACCTGGGCGGCATAGTCGTGGATGCGCTGGCCACCGGTGGTCACCTCCAGGCCCCGGAACAGCAGGTCAAAGGAAAGGGTGAAGCGGGGATCGGCGGGATCGTCCATGGCGTAGAAGGGCCGTTTTTTACTGGGATAATGGGTAATGAACACGAAGTCGCTGCCCCACTCCTCCTTGGCGTACTTGCCGATGGCGTGTTCCTCCTCCGGCTCCAGATCGAAGGGGTCCCGGATCTGGTAGCCGTACTTCTCCGCCGCCAGCCGCTTGATCTCGTCAAAGCGGACGGCGGGGATTTTGGAAACGTCGGGCAGCTCCACATCCAGCAGGGCCAGCTCGGTGGAATATTCCTGCTTCAGCAGTTCCATCAGGTGCTGGAGAAAGCCCTGTTCCATCTCCATGATTTCGGTGAAGGACTGGATATAGCCCATCTCGAAGTCCAGGGAGGTGTACTCGTTCAGGTGCCGCTGGGTGGCGTGTTTCTCCGCTCGGAACACGGGAGCTACCTCGTACACCCGCTCGAAGGCTCCCACCATAGTTTGCTTGTAGAACTGGGGAGACTGGGCCAGGAAAGCCTTTTTGCCGAAGTAATCCAGCCGGAAGATGTTGGACCCGCCCTCAGCTCCGGCGTGGACGATCTTGGGGGTGTGGATCTCGGTAAAACCTTCCCTCTGGAGGTAGTCCCGGAAGGCTCTGCCGATAGCGGCCTGGATGCGGAACACTGCCCGCTCGTTGGGGGCTCTCAACACCACCGGCCGCAGGCCCAGCTCGGTGTCCAGATTCAGGTCCAGCTTCTTCTTGGACAGGGGCACAGGCAGAGGGGCGGCGGGGCGGGACAGGACGGTGAGGGTGGCGTCGGTCAGCTCTTTCCCGCCGGGAGCACGGGGTTCAATGCGCCACATACCGGCGGCGGTAACGGCGCACTCCTCGGTGGCCCCATCCAGGGCGTCCTTTTGGGTGCAGACACACTGGACCAGGCCGGTGCGGGTACGCAGGGTGACGAAGGTGATGCCGCCCATGTCCCGCAGGGCGTGGACCGCGCCGTGGAGGGTGACGGGCTGGTTATTCCGGCCCTCCACCGCTTTATCGATTTGTTTTGCCAGGAATACCATACCGTTCACAACCTTTCTTATTTGAAAAAAATAAAAAAAGTCCCGAAGTCGTACAATACGACTTCGGGACGGAATCAACTCCGCGGTACCACCCAAAATTGCGCCGTCGTGTGCAACGGACGCCACTCGGAACCCTTAACGCGGGTGAGACGGGCGGCCCTACCTCCCAACGGGACTCGAAACGCCGGCTCAAATGTGTTGCGCCATCCCATCCTGCCGGACCGGGCTCTCAGTCGGTGACCCGGATTCTCTGTCGGCTCTCACGGGCGGCGGTCTTTGTCGCAGCCTTTATGGGCGTAGTATATGCGCTTTTGCGTGGAAAAGCAACTGTGAATTTTGACAAAATCTGCCCTAGGCAAGGAGGGCGGCCCTATGTTACAATGGGGAAAATCCTCGAAGAAAGGGGGCGGAGGACACGAAGAACTGGGATGAGCTCTACGCTGAATGTATGGATTGCCGCAAGTGCTCTCTGGCTGATACCCGGCACAACGTGGTCTTTGGCGAGGGCGCCCGGGACGCGGAGGTCATGTTCATCGGCGAGGGTCCCGGCGAACAGGAGGACCTGACCGGACGGCCCTTTGTGGGCCGGGCGGGCCAGCTGCTGGACGATATGCTGGAGATGATCGATCTGCGCCGGGACAAGGTGTTTATCGGCAACATGGTCAAGTGCCGTCCGCCGGGAAACCGGGACCCATTGAACATTGAGCAGGAGGCCTGCATCGGTTACCTGCGCAATCAGGTGGCCCTGATCCGGCCCAAGATCATTGTCTGCCTGGGGCGCATCGCCGCCATTCGGCTGATGAAGGACGACTTCAAGATCACCCGGGAGCACGGACAGTGGATGGAGAAGGCCGGAGTGTGGATGATGGCCATGTTCCACCCTTCCGCTCTGCTGCGGGACCCCTCCAAGCGGCCTGAAAGCTTTGTGGATCTAAAGACCCTCCAGGCCAAGATCCGGGAGATCTGCAACCATACCTACGATTGAACAGCGGGACCTGCCTGAGGCAGGTCCCAAATTTTTTTGTGCGATTTGTAACCTGAAAGGCGGCCCGTCCGTATATAGGGCAGAACGAACGGAAAGGAGGAAACGCCGTGGACAACGAGGAACTGGAACGCATCGTACATACCTACGGGCCGTCCATTTACCGGCTGGCCTATGTACGCACGGGGAGCCATGCCGACGCCCAGGATGTGATGCAGGAGACCTTCCTGCGGCTGATACGGGGCGGGCCGGACTTTGAAAACGAGACCCACTGCAAAGCCTGGCTACTGCGTGTGGCGGCCAACTGCGTCAACGATGTGTTCCGCTCCCCCTGGCGGCACGCCCAGCCCCTCAGTGAGACCCTGACCGCCCCGGCTCAGCCGGAGGAGGGGGGCGTGCTGGAGGCGGTGCTGTCCCTGCCAAAAAAGTACCGGCTGCCGGTCCATCTCTACTACTACGAGGGATTGACCGTGGCGGAGATCGGGGAGATTCTGGGTAAAAGCGAGAGCGTCATCAAAACGCGGCTGTTCCGTGCCAGAGGTATGCTGCGTCTGGAGCTGGAAGGAGGAAGGGAACATGTTTGAACCCAATTTTGAACAGGCGTTCCGGATGGAACTGGAGCAAATGGGACCCACGCAGATTCAGTTGAAGGAGGTTGTGCAACAAGTGGAGCAGGAAAAGCTGGCAAAGAAGGTAGGAAGAAAATCCGTCCGGCGTGTGGGGCGCACGGCGCTGGCCGCAGCGGTAGTTTGCGCTTTGGTGACCGCCGCGGGAGCGGTGGGGATCGCCATCTCTCAGAGCAGGGTCCACTTTTTTGACGATGAGCAGGAATTGCTGCAGCAAGCTGAAGAGGACGGGGGAGGATACTATACCACCTGCCTGGGGGGAGACTTTGACCCTGCGCAACTGGTGAAGGAAAACGAGCAGAACTGGAATAACTATGCCGGCGGTACCCTGCTGGAGGAACGGCAGGGTGGGGAAACAGACGGCTGGACCGCCATGCGGGCCTTTGGATTTCAAAAGGGGGAGACTGCGTGCCGGGCGGAACTCTACCAGTCGGAGAAACTCTCCAATCTCAATGGGCTGTGGACCACGCCCGGCTGGGATGTGAGCTGGTTGGAGGAGCACTATGAGGCCATCCCTGGCACCTGCCTGTATCAGAGCGAGACCGACCTGGAGCGGGACGATTTGGTCTACCAGTCCTTCATCGGCGGCTACCAGAGGGAGGATGGGGCATCCTTCACCTTGTCATACAGTTGGTTTTCTCAGGCCAAGCAGGTGGAGGACCGGTATTTCCTGGGCGAGGGTGAAAACTATACGACTCAGGATGGCGTCACGGTGGCTATCACCATGGTGACCACCGAGAGTGGACAGCGGCAGTTCTGGGCAGAACTGTTTTCCGGTCATATGGTTTGGACCATGCACGGTGCAGGGCTGACCTTGGAGGAGATTCAGGAAGTAGCGGACCACATGGGGCTGGCGGTCCTGTGTGAGCCTGCGTGAGCAAGAAGCCGGGGACCCGCTGTTAGCAGCGGGTCCCCGGCTTCTTTATGTGTCAAATTCCAGGTATCGGAGGGTATTTATCTCCGCGTCGTAGTAGGCGAAGGTGTAGTTCTGGGAGGGGTGGTCAAACAGACTGACCTCGCCGTTGGCCTGACGGTCGAGCAGACAGCGTCGGATCACCTCCACCGCCAACCAGCCCGCCGTCGCAGGACACCGGCAGAGACAGAAACAAGAAACTGGCTGCAAAACAGATGTGGATGCTCACTCCTCCTCCGGCACATATTCCAGAATATCCCCGGGCTGGCAGTCCAGGGCCTTGCAGATGGCCTCCAGGGTGGTGAAACGCACCGCTCGGGCGTGGTTGTTTTTCAGAATGGACAGGTTGGCCAGGGTGACGTCCACCTTGGCGGACAGCTCGTTGAGGCTCATTTTCCGCTTGGCCATCATCACGTCCAGATTCACAACGATGGGCATGGGAACACCTCCTCAGATGGTCAGGTCATTTTCCGCCTTCATTTCCGCCGCCTGGCGGAAGAGGGCGGATATGACCAGACAGAGCAGCCCGGCCAGAAAGAAGAGCGGAACAAAGAGCATATTGTAGCTGAGCAGAGGGGTAATGGATTGGGCATAGCATATCCTCCAGATCACACGCACCAGGGCGGCCCCGGAAATCAGGAAGCAGAGCAGAGCGGACCGCTGAAGGCAGACGGCGTTTTCCACGCAGAAGGGGGTACCCCTGAGGATGGTGCTCAGAACCTTACGACCCTGCCACAGGATGGCTGCTGTACAGGCGCCGCAGAAGAGAAGAAAGAGGGCAAGCACCAGGGTGTAGGCGGAAAGATCGCCCCAGCCGGATACCAGCACCAGATAGAGCATAGTGCCGGGGGCATATGTCGGACCTGAGGAGGCGCCCCCAGTCCCCATACCATGGAGCAGCTCCGGCAAGGGAAAACCACAGCTGGATGCAGCGGACAGAATGGGCACCAGCGGCAGAACCAGCAGGTTACACACAAAGGTGATGGTAACCAGTATTTTCAGTACACGGGCCAGTTTCTGAACTCCGGTTCGCTCCATAGCGATCCCTCCTTTGGCATCACTGTACCACGGAACACATTGCTTGTAAATGTGTTTTTATCGTTTTTCAATATAGCGCCGGGGCTTGTAACATTTTGCGGAGCAAAAACGTGTATCCCATAGAAACGGAGAAAGGAGAGTGGGCTATGGATCGGGAGGAAGCCGCCCGGCTGGTGGAGCAGTACAGCCCGGCGGTATACCGGCTGGCCTATGCCCGGACGGGCAGTCGGGAGGATGCGGAGGATATCACCCAGGAGACCTTTCTGCGGCTGGTGCGGGCGGCCCCTGCTTTTCGGAATGGGGAGCATTGCAAGGCCTGGCTGCTGCGGGTAGCCGCCAACTGCGCGGGGGATCTGCATCGCTCCCCCTGGCGCAGGCGTGCGGTGCCCCTGGAGGAGGCGGGACAGATGGCCGCGCCGGAGCCGCCGGAGGAGCAGGGCATGGAGGCCGCCATTCTGACGCTGCCGGAGGACTACCGGGTGGTGGTCCATCTCTATTACTACGAGGAGCTGAGTACCGCAGAGATCGCCAAGGTGCTGGGCAAGCGGGAGGGGACCATCCGTACCCGCCTGAGCCGGGCGCGGGCCATGCTGCGGGAGGACCTACAGGAGGAGGAAACGCCATGCTGAAGCAGGATTATCAGACCTGGATGGACCAGGTGGAGCCGGATCAGGACTTTCAGACCCGGCTGACGGAGGCCATGACATCAGAACCGGTAAAAACCCCTAGACATACGTTCCGGGTGCTTGTGGCGGCGGCGGTGATGTGCGGTTTGCTGGGGATTACGGCGGCGGCCTATTACATGGGGGCCTTTGAGTTCCTGAAGGAGCAAAATGAGTATGCCATGCTGGGTATGAATGAGGTGTATGAGACCTGCGCCCAGCCAGTGGGCGTATCAGTGACGGCAGAAAACGGCGATGTGTTTACGGTGGATCGTGTGGCGACTGACGGGACGTTCTGCACCATCTTTTACTGTTTGTACGTTCAGGACGAGACATGGCAGTACGCCCCCAGGATGACCCTGTGTTCCGGCGGGGAGGATATTTCCATGGAGGGCTATGGCAACAGCTTTGAAAACCAGGAATACCTGGCCGACGGCCACACGCTGTACGGAGCCTGGCGCGTCCTCCTGCGCACGCCCCTGGAAGAGGGGGAGCAGGTGGAGCTGAAGCTGGCGCGATATGGAGCCGCAGAGCCGGGTGAACTTGCTCCGTTGTTGTGGGAAAACACGCTGGCTTTTTCTGTCAACCCCATCCAGGGAGAGCAGTTTGAGCTGGATGCCGTCCTTTCCGCCAGAATTGGGGGAGAGCCGGTACAAGTGGAGGCGGTCTCCCTGAAGCGGTCTCCTTTGGGTACTCTGCTCAGACTGCGTTGGGCGGCGGAGGATTCCAGTGAAAAGGATTGGTATGACTTTGTTCTGCGGGATGGAGATACCGGAGCCTATATCCCCTATGACCAGGTGGTTGTCAACCATTACTGGGACCCGGAGAGTTATGTGGACAGCGTCTATGAGCTGTACGGGGATGTGAGGGGACTGAAGCAGCTGGAGATCATCCCAACCACATCCGTGGGCGGAGTTTCACCCAGACAGGTGGTGGAGTTGGAAGACTTGCCCTCTGCGGACTCAGGAAATCCCGACGGAGGGTATGCTCCGGCCAGCTATGAAGCGGTGGATGGACAAATCATCGTGAAGATGCAGCCGGTGGGGGCGGTAAACGCCTGGTATGCCCGCCTGCTGAACGGGGTGTATTTTCAGGATGCCGAGGGTCAGGATCTCTTTGAGGACGTGTGGGTGGACAAGATCAAGAACCGGAGCGACGGTACCATCACCGTCATTTCCACCCCCAGCGCGGAATCCTACGACCGGGATGTGGACAAGGTGGCCCAGATCTGGTTTTTTGTTCCGCAGTATAAACTGCTGGAGAGACAGAAGGCGGTCATCCGGTTGGATGCCCAGTGATGTCATACAGGAGCAGACCCAGGCCCTGCCGTATTTTACGGCGGGGCCTGATGGTTTTTCTTGCATTGATGTTGTATTTCTAGTATAATATGCTGGATTATGGAGGCGGCAGAGGCCGCCAGGATATGATACGAGGAAGTGCAGTCAATGAAGTACGATTTTGCTGCCATTGAGCCCAAGTGGCAGAAAAAATGGGCAGAGGAAAAAACCTTCCACTGTGAGAACCACAGTGATAAACCCAAGTTCTATGGCCTGGTGGAGTTCCCCTATCCCTCTGGACAGGGTCTGCACGTGGGTCACACCCGCCCCTACACCGCCATGGACGTGGTGGCCCGCAAGCGCCGTATGGACGGCTACAACGTGCTGTTTCCCATGGGCTATGACGCTTTCGGCCTGCCCACCGAGAACTATGCCATCAAGAACCACATCCACCCCGCCAAGGTGACCCACGACAACATCGAGAACTTTACCAAGCAGCTGCATATGCTGGGTTACTCCTTCGACTGGGACCGGGTCATCAACACCACCGATCCCAGCTATTACAAGTGGACTCAGTGGATCTTCCTCCAGCTGTACAAGCACGGTCTGGCCTACAAGACCACCATGCCCGTGAACTGGTGTACCTCCTGTAAGTGCGTGCTGGCCAACGAGGAGGTCGTGGACGGCGTGTGCGAGCGCTGCGGCTCCCCCGTGGTCCGCAAGGAAAAGAGCCAGTGGATGCTCAAGATCACCGAGTATGCCCAGCGCCTCATCGACGACCTGGACGACCTGGACTTCATCGAGCGGGTCAAGACCCAGCAGAAGAACTGGATCGGCCGCTCCACCGGCACCGAGGTCACCTTCAAGGCCACCACCGGCGAGGAGATCGTGGTGTTCACCACCCGGCCCGACACCCTGTTCGGCGCCACCTATATGGTCCTCTCTCCCGAGCACGCCCTGGTGAAGGGCTGGCTGGAGAGCGGTAAGCTGGCCAATGCCGATGAAGTGAAGGCCTACCAGGCTGCCGCCGCCTCCAAGTCCGACCTGGAGCGCACCGAGCTGAACAAGGAAAAGACCGGCGTGTGCCTGGACGGCGTGAAGGGCATCAACCCTGTTAATGGCAAGGAGATCCCCATCTTTATCTCCGACTACGTTCTGGCCACCTACGGTACCGGCGCCATCATGGCCGTGCCTGCCCACGACGACCGGGACTGGGAGTTTGCCAAGAAGTTCGGCTGCGAGATCATTGAGGTGGTCTCCGGCGGCGAGGACGTGCAGAAGGCCGCCTTTACCGCCAAGGACGAGACCGGCATCCTGGTCAACTCTGAGTTCCTCAATGGCCTGACCGTGAAGGACGCCATCCCCGTCATCACCAAGTGGCTGGAGGAGAAGGGCATCGGCGAGGCCAAGGTCAACTACAAGCTGCGTGACTGGGTGTTCTCCCGTCAGCGTTACTGGGGCGAGCCCATCCCCATGGTGTACTGTGAGAAGTGTGGCTGGCAGCCCATTTCTGAGGACCAGCTGCCCCTGCTGCTCCCTGATGTGGACTCCTACGAGCCCACCGACGACGGCGAGTCCCCCATCTCCAAGATGACCGACTGGGTCAACACCACCTGCCCCCACTGCGGTGGTCCTGCCAAGCGGGAGACCGACACCATGCCCCAGTGGGCCGGTTCCTCCTGGTACTTCCTGCGCTATATGGATCCCCACAACGACAAGGCTCTGGCCTCCAAGGAGGCCCTGGAGTACTGGAGCCCCGTGGATTGGTACAACGGCGGCATGGAGCACACCACCCTGCACCTGCTGTACAGCCGGTTCTGGCATAAGTTCCTCTACGACATCGGCGTGGTGCCCACCAAGGAGCCTTACCACAAGCGTACCTCCCACGGTATGATCCTGGGCGAGGGCGGCGAGAAGATGTCCAAGAGCCGCGGCAACGTGGTCAACCCCAACGACGTGGTGGCCCAGTACGGTGCCGACACCATGCGCACCTATATCATGTTCATCGGCGACTTTGAGAAGGCCGCCTCCTGGAGCGACAATGCCGTTAAGGGCTGCAAGCGCTTCCTGGACCGTGTGTGGAACCTGTCGGAGAATCTGACCGATTCCATGGAGTACTCCGCCGCCAACGAGAGCGCCATCCACAAGACCATCAAAAAGGTGGCCGACGACATTGAGGCCATGAAGTTCAACACCGCCATCGCCGCTTTGATGGCTCTGGTCAACGACTTCTATGCCAACGGCTGCTCCAAGGGCGAGTATAAGACCCTGTTGCTGATGCTCTCTCCCTTCGCCCCCCATATGTGCGAGGAGCTGTGGGAGACTCTGGGCTTCCATGCCGACGGTATGGCCTGCCAGCAGGCCTGGCCCGCCTATGACGAGAGTAAGACCGTGGCTGCTGAGGTGCAGATGGCCGTGCAGGTGTGCGGCAAGCTGCGTGCCACCGTCACCGTCCCCATGGACAGCGATGAGGCTGCCGTGGTGGCCGCTGCTCTGGCCGATCCCAAGGTGCAGAAGTTTACCGAGGGTAAAAACCTGGTCAAGACCATTCTGGTGCCCAATAAGCTGGTCAATCTGATTGCAAAGTAAAAATCTACTCTTGACATTTCATTGGATATAGCATACAATGATTCTGTTAAAGCCATATCTATGTGTGGCCCTTTGGCGGTGGAACCCCGCCGCTTCGGAGGGAGGGGAAGTCAATGTCGGAAGTCCATGTGAAGGACGGCGAGTCCTTGGAGAATGCGCTGAAGCGTTTCAAGCGCAGCTGTGCCAAGTCTGGCGTTCTGGCCGAGGTTCGCAAGCGTGAGCACTACGAGAGCCCGAGCGTTAAGCGGCGCAAGAAGTCTGAGGCCGCCCGCAAAAACCGCAAGAAGTATTACTAATGCTACAGATTACAGGACCCCGCGCCTATGGCGCGGGGTCCTGTTGTATCTTTGCCTATCCTGCCAGAATATCCTCCAGCAGATCTTCAATTTGTGGATAGGACAGCAGCGCCTGCCGGATGCCCAGTCCCCGGGCCACCTGTAATTTTTTGCGGATGGACCCGGCGTCGTCGAAGAGAACGAAATGAGCGCCGTTCTCCCGAGACATATAAGTAAAGTAGTGGGCGCACAGCTCGGTAGAGAAAAAGATGGAGGGACTGCGTTCATCCATCAGCCGGCGCAGCTCCTCCTGGCTGAGAGGCTGCCCCTGACCGGAAGGGGAGGGGAGATAAAAGTCCTCTGCCACCCGCTCTATGGCCAGGACCACCCGATCCTGACCGTACCGCTGCGCCGCCTCCGCCAGACGCTGGGCCAGAGAGCCGCCGGACAGGGCGGAGGAGATGAGCACTTTGGCGCTGTCAGCATAACCGCCGTAGGCCTCGGTCACATAGAGGGGCCAGCCCCGCTTTTGGGTGAGACCGGCCAGGGTGCGGACGATCTCCGCCAACAGAGGCATGGGACGGCCCTCAAAGTCGCATAAAATGCCGTCATACCCTCGGGCGGAGCACTCCCGCAGGACCTCCTGGCAGAAGGGCCCAGCCTCACCCCGGCCGTCAAAGCCCACGCAGTCCAGGGCCATCAGGCCGCCCCGGACGGATATGGGCATATTGGCCCGGAAGAGATGGGGTCCGCCTCCCACCCGATAGGCCGCATGGGCCACGGGAAGGCCAAACCGCAGAGCCGCCCGGCTGTGGGCGGGAGGTGCGGTGAGAATCAATGTGGAATTCAGCTGCATATCAGCTACCCCCTTGTCCAAGTTGTAAGAAGCGTGTATAATCAGCTTGTCGAAAAGGCCTTTCCGACAAGCTGAAGCACGTTTTGAAACTTGAGCCAAGTTTCAAAACGTGTTTGATCGAACGCGAAAGACAACCCTGACGGTTTTCTTTCACACTATCTTTCCCTCCGAATCCTTTGCTCTGGAGGTTCTTTTCGATAGCCTGTACCATCCTATGCTGACCAGACTGCAAATAGACGAGGTGAAACCATGCTGACGGCCCACTGGTCAGGAAAGACCATTTACGACATCGATCCCGCCGCACTGGCCGGACAGGGCATCCGCCTGCTGCTGGCCGATCTGGACAATACATTGGTTCCCTATGGGGTGCCGGAACCCACCCAGAAAGTGCGGGACTGGACGGCGGAACTCCAGAATCAGGGAATCACCCTGTTTGTGCTGTCCAATAACCGGCATCCCCAGCGGCCCGAGCGGTTCTGCAAGGCCCTGGGTGTTCCCTACATCGGCCACGCCGGAAAGCCCAAGCCGGGCTCCTTTTATAAGGCCATGGAGCAGATGGGCTGCACCCCGGAACAGACCGCCATTGTGGGGGATCAAATCTTTACCGATATTTTGGGCGGCAGCCGGGCTGGCGTGACTACGCTGCTGGTGGAGCCTATCCGGCTGGCGGGCAATCCGGGGCGTTACCTGCGATACGCCGCCGAGTGGCCCTTTCGAGCCCTGACAAAAAGGAGAACAAAGAAACGATGAGCGCTATCTTCGGACCGGCAGGCAATGCCGAGTCCTTTCCCTATAAATCCTCGGTGGACGCCCCCCGCTGGCTGGCGGGGCTGGGGCTGGACTGCTACGAGTACCAGTGCGGCAAGGGCGTCAACGTAGGGGAACCCACTGCCAGAAAGGTGGGGGATGCGGCCAGGGAGGCGGGCATTGCCCTGTCCCTCCACGCTCCCTACTTCATTAATCTGGCCAACCCCGACCCGGACAGTCTGCAAAAGACCATTGGCTATATTACCGCCGCCTGCCAGGCGGCGGACTGGATGGGGGCCACCCGGGTAGTCATTCATTCGGGCGCCCTGATGAAGCGTACCCGGCGGGAGGCCCAGGACATCGCCCTGAAATCCCTGAAAGAAGTGGTGACTGCCTGCGACGCCGCTGGGTTTGGACATATCACCCTCTGCCCCGAGACCATGGGCAAGATCAACCAGCTGGGGGATCTGGACGAGGTGCTGGAGCTGTGTACTCTGGATGAGCGGCTTACCCCCTGCGTGGACTTCGGGCACCTGTACGCCCGTACTCTGGGAGAGTTGGAGGGCCATGAGGCCTGCGTGAAAATGCTGGACCGCATCCAGGAGGTGCTGGGAGAGGAACGGGCCTCCCGCTTCCACAGCCATTTTTCCAAGATCCAGTTCACCCCCAACGGGGGAGAAAAGATGCACCTGACCTTTGATCAGGAGGAGTTCGGGCCCGACCCAGAGCCTCTGATGGCTGAGGTGGCCCGCCGGGGCTGGAGCCCTACTTTTATCTGCGAAAGTGCGGGTACCCAGGCCGAGGATGCGCTGACTATGAAGAAGCTGTACCAAGGCAGTCTGACCTGAACTTTGGCGCACTTTCGCAGGGGCCCCGCAGAGCGGGGCGGCGCGTTTGCGCCGTGCCAAGCGTTTTGGGCTTTCGGCCCAAAACCTTGATGCCGGGCGAATTCAGTTCGCCCGAGCAGATAAAAAATATGGGGTCCCCGGCGGACCGTGGTCCGCTGGGGCAAAGTGCGGGTACCCAGGCGGAGGACGCACTAACCATGAAAAAGCTGTACCAAAGCGCCCTTTAGGGCAGCTGAGGCGCGAGATAGAAAGGAAGTCTTTATCATGAATCATCTCAATCAAATCGCGGCCAAGCTGGACGAATACAAGCTGGACGCCATGCTCATCACCAGCGATCCCGGCGAGTATTATGCCATCGGATTCCATGGCGAGGGCATGGTCATTGTGACCAGGAACGAGAGCCGCTATTTCACCGACTCCCGGTACATTGAGGCCGCCGGTAACCTGGTGACCGGCGCCCACATCACCATGACCGACCGGAACAAGAACTTCATGGTGCTGGCCGAGCAGGCTGTGCAGGAGCTGGGCATTCAGAAGATGGGCTTTGAGGACGGCTATGTGACTGTGGCCTCCTACAACCAGTATTCCAAGCTGCCCTGCGAGCTGGTGCCTGCCCAGGGTCTGGTGAACACCCTGCGGGCGGCCAAGGATGAGGAAGAGGTCGCCCTGATGCAGAAGGCCCAGGAGATCACCGACCAGGCCTTTGACGCCATCCTGAAGTTCATCCAGCCCGGCATGACCGAGCAGGAGATCGCCGCCCGCCTTCAGTACGAGATGCTGTGCCGGGGCGCTGAGAAGATGAGCTTCGACCCCATTGTGGTGTCCGGCCCCAACGGCTCCCTGCCCCACGGCATCCCCAGCGAGAAGAAGGTGCAGAAGGGCGAGTTCCTCACCATGGACTTCGGCTGCAAGTACGGCGGCTACTGCTCCGACATGACCCGCACCATCGCCCTGGGCGAGCCCACCGAGGAGATGCGCAAGGTGTACGACACCGTGCTTAAGGCCCAGCTGGCCGGTATTGCCGCCGCCAAGGCGGGCGTGCCCGGCAAGGAGATCCACAATGCCGCCGCCAAGGTGATTGAGGACGCCGGTTACGGGGCATACTTTGGTCATGGCTTCGGCCACAGCGTAGGCATCGAGATCCATGAGTCCCCCAATGCCAACGGCCGGGACGAGACCCCCATGCCCGTGGGCGCCGCGGTTTCCGCTGAGCCCGGCATCTACCTGCCCGGCAAGTTCGGCGTGCGTATCGAAGATGTGCTCATCTATACCGAGGAGGGCACTGTGAACCTCACCAAATCGCCCAAAGAGCTGATTATTCTGTAAAAAGCCTTGCAATGACGGGAATAATAAGGTAAAATGATTGAGCTGATGATTTAAAAAACCTGTTGGAGGATGAATTTCAATGCCTACGATTTCTGCCAGTGATTTTCGCAACGGCGTGACCTTTGAGATGGACGGCCAGGTCATGCAGGTCGTCGAGTTCCAGCACGTCAAGCCCGGTAAGGGCGCCGCTTTTGTCCGCACCAAGATGAAGAACGTCATCACCGGCGGCGTGACCGAGACCTCTTTCAACCCCACCGCCAAGTTTGAGCAGGCCTATGTGGAGCGCAAGGACATGGAGTACAGCTACAACGACGGCGATCTGTACTACTTCATGGATCCCGAGACCTACGACCTGGTGCCCATCGGCTCCGAGCTGCTGGGCGATAACTTCCGCTTTGTGAAGGAGAACATGGTGTGCAAGATCAACTCCTACAAGGGCAAGATATTCGCCGTGGAGCCCCCCACCTTCGTGGAGCTGGAGGTCAGCGAGACCGATCCTGGCTTCAAGGGCGACACCGCCACCAACGTGACCAAGCCCGCCACTCTGGAGACCGGTGCTGAGATCAAGGTGCCCCTGTTCATCAACCCCGGCGACAAGATCAAGATCGACACCCGTACCGGCGAGTACCTGGAGCGCTGCAAGGGTTAATCGGACAATTTTTAGGCCTTTCGTGGCTGACTGATGAAGAAAAGGAGACGCATTATGACGATTTCTGAGAAGGTCGCGTACCTGAAGGGCCTGGCTGAGGGCCTGAATATCGACACCGAGAAGTCCAAGGAGGGCAAGCTCATCTCCGTGATGATCGGCATCCTGGAGGAGATCGGGATGTCCATCGAGGACCTGGAGGAGAACACTGAGGCTCTGGGCGAGGAGATCGACGCCATCTCCGACGACCTGGCCGATGTGGAGAAGGCCGTCTTTGAGGATGAGGACGATGAGGATGACGACGATTGCTGCTGTGGCGACGACGATTTCTTCGAGACTGAGTGCCCCAACTGCGGCGAGACCCTGGTCATCGACGAGTCCGTTCTGGACGAGGGCGTGATCCAGTGCCCCAACTGCAAGCAGAAGTTCGCTCTGGACCTGTCTGACGACTGCTGCTGCGGGGATGAGGATGAAGACGGCTGCGGCTGTGGCTGCGGCTGTGAGGACCACGACCACGAGGAGTAAGTTCCCCTGCATATCGGGAGCGCTGCGGAGATTCCGCGGCGCTCCTTTTTTGTTGGATGTTTTCTCTGATGGCCCCAAAACCGGTGGGATTTTGGTAAAAATGGCGGGGGAAGTCTCTTGCGTCTGCCGCTGCCAGCGTAGTATAATGAGCACGGAATTAGATTGGGTTAACTCTGAGGACTGCGGATGGGATAAGATGAAACTACAAGAGACACAGACACATAAGACCCTGGAGGAAGTCCAGCCCGGGGAAAAGGGCATCATTCTCCAGGTAGGCAATGACCGGGGGCCGGTGAAGCGCCGCCTGGTGGATATGGGCCTGACCCCCGGCACCCAGGTCATGGTGCGGAAGGTGGCCCCCTTCGGCGACCCGGTGGAACTTAATCTGCGGGGCTATGAGCTGTCCCTGCGGAAGTCGGACGCCGCCCAGATCCTCATCGCCACCGGCGAGGAGGGGGAGCAGAAGGCTCAGGCCAGGAAAAAACGTATGGGCATGGTGCAGCATCTGCCCGATGAGGAGACCATCCGCCGGATGGATGCCGACCACGCCCATGAGGCTGCGGCCCACGGCGGCGTGCCGGACTATGCCAGCCATGATACCCGGGAAATGAAGCTGGCCCTGGTGGGTAACCCCAACTGCGGCAAGACCACTCTTTTTAACGCCCTTACCGGTTCCAACCAGTATGTAGGCAACTGGCCCGGCGTGACGGTGGAGAAGAAGGAGGGCAAAGCGGAGGTGGACGGGAAATCCGTCACCGTGGTGGATCTGCCCGGCATTTACTCCCTGTCCCCCTACTCCATGGAGGAGATCGTGGCCCGGGATTTTATCGTGGGGGAGCGGCCCGATGCTATCATCGACATCATTGACGCCACCAATATTGAGCGCAATCTCTATCTGACGGCCCAGCTGCTGGAGCTGGAGCGGCCTATGGTCATTGCCCTGAACTTTATGGACGAGGTAGAGAGGCACGGGGACAAAATTGACGTGGACCGGCTGTCCAAGGAACTGGGTGTGCCGGTGATCCCCATTACCGCCCGGTCGGGGAAGAATATCCAGAAGCTGTTGGAAGTGGCCCATCAGCAGATGCACGTTGGGGTCACCGTAGAGCCCGACGACCTGTATGACGACTTCACCCACCAGATCCACCACAAGATGGGCGAACTGATCCACGACAAGGCCTATGCCGCCCGTATCCCCGCCCACTGGGCCTCCATCAAACTGATTGAGGGAGATTCCCTGGTAGAGGAGGCCCTGGGGCTGAGCGGGGTGGAGAAGGCTGCTCTGGAGCGGGTCTGTCAGGAATATGAGAACGCCTATGAGCTGGGCGACCGGGAGACCCTGATTGCCGATGCCCGGTATCAATTTATCCAGAAGGTAGTGGACAGCTGCGTGCGGCGGGGCCGCCCCCTTGGCACCCCCACTCTGTCCGACCGGATCGACGCCATTGTTACCCACAAATTTTTGGCCATACCTACCTTTCTATTGATGATGCTGGCCATGTTTGCCCTCACCTTTGGCCCTGGTCAGATACTGGCTGACGGGGTGGAAACCCTCATCGGCGGCTATTTTGCCGACTGGGTGCGTGGGGGGCTGGCTGCCGCCGGTACCGCCCCCTGGGTGGAGGCCCTGCTGGTGGACGGCGTCATTGCCGGTGTGGGCGGCGTGCTTACCTTCCTGCCCCAGATCGCCATTTTGTTTCTCTTCCTGTCCTTTCTGGAGGACTCGGGCTATATGGCCCGGGCCGCCTTCATCATGGACCGGCTGCTGCGGCGCTTTGGCCTCAGCGGCAAGGCCTTTATCCCCATGCTGATGGGCTTTGGCTGCACGGTTCCCGCCGTCATGGGCGCCCGCACCATGGAGAATGAGAAGGATCGCCGCATGACCATCATGCTGGTGCCCTTCATGTCCTGCTCCGCCCGGCTGCCGGTGTACGGCCTGCTCACCGCCGCCTTCTTCCCCAAGTACGGCGGACTGGTGGTGTTCTCCCTTTACCTGCTGGGCCTGATTTTTGCCATTCTTTCCGGCATCCTGCTGAAGAAGCTGGTGTTCAAGGGAGAGCCCGCCGCCTTTGTGCTGGAGCTGCCTCCCTACCGTTTGCCCACCCTGAAAAATATCGCCCTCCATGTGTGGGAGAAGGTGAAGGGCTTCCTCATCAAGGCGGGTACCCTGATCCTGGCTATGAGCGTGTTGCTGTGGTTTCTCCGGACCTTCGGCTTTGAGGGCGGCGCCTTCGGCATGGTGTCCAACGAGGAGTATTCCATCCTGGGCGTCATCGGCTCCTTCCTGGCCCCTCTCTTTGTGCCGCTGGGCTTTGGTACCTGGCAGGCGGCGGTGGCGCTCCTCTCCGGCCTCATTGCCAAGGAGATGGTAGTGTCCTCCATGAGTATGTTCTATGGTTTCTCTATCACCGCCAGCGGCACCGCCATTGCCGCCGCCCTGGGAGGCACTTTCCAGAGCCCCCTGGCGGCCTACTCCTTCCTGGTATTCGTGCTGCTCTATGTGCCCTGCGTGGCGGCGGTGTCCACCATTCGCAAGGAGATGAACTCGGCCAAGTGGACCCTGGCCTCCATCTGCTGGCAGCTGGGGGCGGCCTGGCTGGGCTCCTTCCTGGTCTACCAGATCGGCTCCCTGTTTTTGAGGTAATGCTATGCTGAAATATCTGATCTACGCCGGGGTGGCCGTCCTCATTGTCTGGGCGGCGGTCTACCTGATCTATCGCTTCCATCAGAATCTGAAGGGCAAGCGGGGATGCGACTGCGGCGGCTGCTCCAGCTGCCCTCACACCTACTGCCGCCACCGGAAATCGTAGGGGCCGATGCCTACATCGGCCCGTTTAAAGGAGGTTCTCTCATGGAGGATCAACAGAAACAGCTCCAAAAGCGGATCGACGAGAGTGAGAATATCGTCTTTTTCGGCGGGGCGGGTGTGTCTACCGAGAGCGGCATCCCTGATTTCCGCAGTGTGGACGGACTGTACAACCAGCAGTACCAGTATCCCCCGGAGACCATTCTCAGCCATACCTTTTTCCAGAAGAATCCGGAGGAGTTTTACCGGTTCTATCATAACAAGATGCTCTTCCCGGATGCCAAGCCCAACGCTGCCCATTTGAAGCTGGCGGAGCTGGAGCGGGCGGGTAAGCTGAAGGCGGTGGTGACCCAGAACATCGACGGGCTTCACCAGGCCGCGGGCAGCGTCAGCGTCTATGAACTCCACGGCTCGGTTCACCGCAACTACTGCATGAAGTGCCGTCAGTTTTACGACCTGGACTTTATGATAGAGCAGAAAGGCGTGCCCCACTGTCCGGTGTGCGGTGGGATGATCAAGCCAGACGTGGTGCTCTACGAGGAGGCTCTGGATCAGGAGACCATCGAGGCTGCCGTGCTGGCCATCTCCCGGGCGGATATGCTCATCATCGGCGGCACCTCCCTGGCGGTGTATCCGGCGGCGGGCCTGATCCGCTACTACCGGGGCAATAAGCTGACCCTCATCAACAAGAGCCCCACTCCCTACGACCAGGAGGCCGATCTAGTGATCGCCGGACCCATCGGCGAGATTTTGGGCGCTGTTACCGTATAACCTAGCGGGGGACCTGTCAGTGGATAGGTCCCTTTTTCCTTGTCAACAGCCATCCTTCCCGGTATAATGAAGGCACTACGAAAGGGGAGGACGGCGCTATGTTCGACTTCACACAGATCAGCCGTTATCGGGAAAATAACCGCCTGGAGGCCAAGCTGGCCACCGGCGGTCTGCCCCACAGCATTTGGGAGACCTATTCCGCCTTTGCCAACAGCTACGGCGGGGTAATCCTGCTGGGGGTGGAAGAGCTGCCCGACCACAGCCTGCGGGTACAGGGCCTGCTGGACCCCCAGGGCATGGTGGAGGAGCTGATCGCCGGTCTGGACGATCCGGCAGTGGTCAGCCTCAATATCCTCCGGGAGGAGGATATCCAGATCCTCCATGTGGACGGCGGGGACATTGTGGCCATCACCGTGCCTATGGCGGAGCAGGACCAGCGGCCGGTCTATATCGAAGGAAACTTACGTCGGGGCTCCTACCGCCGCAGCGGGGATGGGGATTATCACTGTACCCAGGCGGAGTTGAACGCCATGCTGGGCGGCCGGTCCCACTGAGTACTTTTTGAGAGCAAAAAGCCCGGTGCAACCGGAAGTTTACATGAAAAAACCCAAACGCAACTGCAAATTGGTTTCAGTTGCGCTTGGGTTTTGATATGTTGTAGCCACCTTGAGAGGAGGCAGAGACTATGAGTTTTGGAATGAATTTACAATTTCTGAGGGACAGGGCCGGGATGACCCAGGAGGGGCTGGCTGAGGCCCTTCAGGTGTCCCGCCAGTCGGTAAGCAAGTGGGAGTCGGATACCAGCTTTCCGGAAATGGAAAAACTGATGGTGCTGTGCGAGCTGTTCCATACCGACCTGGACACCCTGCTGCGAGGCGATGTGCGGGAGCATTACCACACCGATGCCGCCGGGTACGACCGCTTTATGAACTGGTTCTCCAACTGGATTGCCATAGGGGTGGGGCTGATCATCCTGTCGGTGGGGGGTAGTCTGGCGCTTTACGGCAGCACCGGTCTGCCGGAGAATTGGATGGCGGCGGCCCTCATCTCGGGAATCGGGGTGGCGGTAGCTATTCTGGTGATTGCCGGTATGCGCTACGACCGCTTTGAGAAAGAACACCCGGTGCTCCAGGACTTCTATACCCAAGAGCAGCGGGAACGGTTTTTGAATCGCTATCCCTTCCTGATCGCCCTGCCCATCGTGGGCTTTTTTCTGGCGGTGGTGTGGCTTGTCCTGCTGGGAGACAGCGCAGAGCTGATGGGCGAGCGGGCGGAGGCCAAACTGGCAGCGGTCTTTCTGGCTATCATAGCCCTGGGTGTGGCGGTGCTGGTGTGGGCCGGGCTGCGCAGGAGTAAGTATAACATTGAGAACTGGAATAAGGAGCACGATCCAAGCCCGGAGGCGGTGGCCCGCCGGAAGAAGGTGGGCAAGGTGTGCGGGGCCATTATGATCACCGCCACAGTAATCTATATGATCGTGGGCTTTGGCTCTATGGCTATGGAGGGGGACTACGGCGACAGCTGGGGCTGGCGCTGGGGGTGGATCGTCTATCCCATCGCCGGTGTGATCTGCGCCCTGGTCTCCCATCTGATGGAAGAAGGGGATGAATAAAAAATGCCTGCCGCGTCACTGCGGCAGGCATTTTTCCTGATTACAGATTGGCATCCAGTACGGCGGCGTAGGCCTGGGGAGGCATGGCACCTACCTTGCGGTCGAACTCCTTGCCGTCCTTCAGGAAAATGACGGTGGGGATGCTCATGACGCCGAAACGCATGGCCAGGTCTGGCTCGTCATCCACATTGACCTTGCCCACCAGTGCCTTACCTTCGTACTGATTGGCCAGGTCCTCCATCACAGGGGAGAGCATCTTGCAGGGGCCGCACCAGGAAGCCCAGAAATCCACCATGGTGATACCGTTGGAGACGGTCTTGTCAAAAGCCTCGTTGGTCAGATGAATGATAGACATAGATAACATCCTTTCTCTGTATAGAAATCAATTTGGATTACTTATGTGGTCTATATATTCCGCTGCTCGCAGGCCAGCCACCAGGCCTTCGCCCACGGCTTTGGATACCTGGAGGGGGAGGCCGGTGCAGTCGCCGGCGGCAAAGACGCCGGGCACACTGGTAGCCATGTTCCGGTCCACCTGGATGTATCCGCCCTCCAGCGCCAGGCCGGGGAGCAGATCGGCGGGGGCCACCGAGGGCCGGAGGATAAACACGCCCCCACAGGGAATGGTGGTGCTGCCGGCCCGAAGGGATTCCACCTTGCCGTTGCCGGTGATCTCCACCTTGGGAGCCTTCACAAAGGGAATGTCGGGCCGCAGACCGTCGGGGGCCTTGTCGCTGACGTAGGTGACCTTGCATCCCAGCTCCTGGAGGTAGTTGGCCTCCTGAGGCGCGTCGGCGGCTTTGCCGACTACCACCACCTCTTTGTTTCGGTAGAGCATTCCATCGCAGGTGGCGCAATAGCTGACGCCCTGTCCCAGATGTTCTGTCTCGCCGGGATATTTGTTGGCCCACACCACGCCGGTAGCAAGAATGATTGCCCGGGCCTGCGCCATCTCAGAACCAATGCTGAGATAGAATGTGTCGCCCATGGGCATGATATTCAAAACTCGGCCCTCTTTTCGTTCGGCCCCCATTTCAAGCGCATGGGCGTGGAACCGATCCAGCAGTTCCTGGCCGCTGGCCTGGGGAAAGCCCAGGTAGTTTTCGATGCGTGGGGTTTTATAGAGGGGATTGTCCCGGTCGTCACCACCCACCACCAGCACCGATTTGTTTCGTACCCGTGCCTGGACGGCGGCCGACAGGCCGGCAGGGCCGCTGCCGATCACTGCGATGTCATACAATGGTATTCCTCCTCACACTCTCCGAACAGAGCGGCGATCACAGCCGCTGCCTGAGGATCGGAGACCTCGTAATAGACCTCGTTGCCTGACCGGGCCGCCTTTACGATACCGGCGGCCTTCAGACGCATCAGGTGCTGGGAGATACAGGACTGGGACTGGCCGGTGTTGGCCTCCATGCACCCCACGTTGCGGCAGCCGCAGTGGAGCAGGCCCCGGACGATCCGCAGTCGGACGGGATGGGACAGGGCCTTCAGCAGCTCCGCCTTCTCCAGATAGATGGAATCTGTACCTTCCATGGGATCACCTCCCTGTCTTGATCTATATATTATTATATTCAAATGTTCTAATATGTCAACCCCTTTTTTCCTACTATTTTTCCGGGGGTTTTCGACGGGAGGGAGGTTGACACGACTAACTGGTGGTGCTATACTACACCCCAGGGGGGTGTCTGACATGATGGCAGACCAGAAAACGGTCCTCCGGCTGCTGCGTACCGCCCGGGGACAGATTGACGGAATTCTAAAAATGGTGGAAGAGAATCGATATTGTATCGATATCTCCCAGCAGCTTATGGCTACGGAGGCCATTTTGAACCGTACCAACAAGGAGATCCTGGCGGCCCATCTCAAGCACTGCATCCAGGAGGCGGAAACGCCGGAGGAGCGGAGCCAGAAGGTGGACGAATTGATCGGCACGCTGGGCAAGATTTTAAAGTAGAAAGACGATATGGTGAGACCATGAGGCAAAAATTTAACGTACAAGGCATGACCTGCGCGGCCTGCTCCGAGCCCCACAGCATGGATTATGCCGTGGGGACCCCATATTTTGATCTGCGCGGGCGAAATGAATTCGCCCGGCATCAAGGATTTGCTGCGCAAACCGCTTGGACGCGCCATTGGGCGCGGAATGGGCGGTGCGGATTGGGTCTGAAAGCTTGGTGAAGGTATGAAGCAAAAGTTTGATGTTACTGGTATGACCTGTGCCGCCTGCTCCGCGCATGTGGAAAAGGCCGTGTGCAAGGTAGCCGGCGTGGACGGGGTCAATGTGAATCTGCTGGGCAATTCCATGGTGGTGGACTACGACGAGGGAGCCACCGACGCCGGGCAGATCATCCATGCGGTGGAGGAGGCGGGCTACGGAGCCTCCCTCCCGGCAGCTAAGGGAGCAACGGCCCAGCCTAAACAGGTCAATATGATGGAGGAAGAGGCCGCTGGTATGAAGCGGCGCTTTTTGACCTCCCTCATTTTCCTTGTGCCCCTGTTCTATATTGCTATGGGGCATATGATGGGCTGGCCTCTGCCCGCCTTTTTCCACGATCCGGGCAACGTGTTTGTGGTGGCTTTGATTCAGTTCCTGCTCACCCTGCCCATTATGTATATCAACGACAAATACTATAAGGTGGGCTTTAAAACGCTATGGCACCGCTCGCCCAACATGGATTCCCTAATTGCCCTGGGATCCTCCGCTGCCGTGATCTACGGCGTGGCCGCCCTGTTCCAGATCGCTTGGGGCCTGGGGCACGGGGATCAGGCCCGGGTGGACAAGTGGTCCATGGATCTGTACTTTGAGTCCGCCGGTATGATCCTCACGCTCATTACCCTGGGCAAGTGGCTGGAGACCCGGTCCAAAGGAAAGACCAGTCAGGCCATTACCCGGCTGATGGATCTGGCCCCTAAAACTGCCGCGGTTCTGCGGAATGGGGCAGAGGAGGAGATCCCGGTGGAAGAGGTGACGATGGGCGACCTGGTGGTGGTGCGTCCCGGCGGCCGCATCCCGGTAGACGGGATCGTGGTGGAAGGGAACTCCTCTGTGGACGAGTCCGCCCTCACAGGCGAGTCTTTGCCGGTGGAGAAGGGACCCGGTGACCAGGTAGCCGCCGCTACCATCAACAAATCCGGTTATTTTGTGTTTCGGGCCACCAGAGTGGGGGAGGACACCACCCTGGCCCAGATGATCAAATTGGTGGAGGAGGCCTCCGCCTCCAAGGCTCCCATTGCCAAACTGGCCGATAAGGTGGCCGGGATCTTTGTGCCGGTGGTGATCGGCATCGCCGTGGTGACGGCGGTGGTGTGGTTCGCACTCACCCGGTCCATTGAGTCGGCGCTCACCGCTGGAGTGGCGGTGCTGGTGATCTCCTGCCCCTGCGCCCTGGGCCTGGCCACTCCGGTGGCCATTATGGTGGGCACCGGCAAGGGGGCGGAAAATGGCATCCTCATCAAATCCGCCGAGGCGCTGGAGACCCTTCACACGGTTCGCACTGTGGTGGTGGACAAGACGGGTACCCTGACCCAAGGCAAACCGGTGGTCACCGACTGCATCCCGGCAGAAGGGGTAACGGAGGAGGAGCTTCTGTGCGTAGCTGCCTCTCTGGAGAAGCCCTCTGAGCACCCGCTGGCCGATGCCATTCTGACTGAGGCGGAGGAGCGGAATATCCCCCTGGCACCCATTCAGGACTTTGAGGCTCTGTCCGGCCGGGGTGTCCGGGGCACTCTCCACGGCGCTGCGGTGCTGGCGGGCAACCGGGCCATGCTGGAGAAGGCGGGCATTTCCCTGCAAGGTTTTGGCGACAGGGGAGAGGCTCTGGCTCAAAACGGGAAGACTCCGCTGTACTTTGCCGAACATGGCAAGGTGCTGGGTGTGGTGGCGGTGGCCGATCGCCCCAAGTCAACCAGCGCCGCCGCCGTCCGGGGCTTCCGGGAGCTGGGCATCGACGTGGTCATGCTCACCGGCGACAACCGGCGCACCGCCGAGGCGGTGGGCCGGGAGTTGGGAGTGACGCAGGTGATTGCTGAGGTGCTGCCCCAGGACAAGGAGAAGGTAGTAGCCGAGCTTCAGGCCCAGGGAAAGCGGGTGGCCATGATCGGCGACGGCATCAACGACGCTCCTGCTCTGGCCCGGGCAGATGTGGGCATGGCCATTGGGGCGGGCACCGATGTGGCCATCGAGTCGGCCGACGTGGTGCTGATGAAAAGCGACCTGCTGGACGCGGTCACCGCGGTGCGCCTGTCTAAAAAGGTGATCCGCAACATCAAGGAGAATCTGTTCTGGGCCTTCATCTATAATATCATCGGTATCCCGCTGGCCGCCGGGGTGTGGTTCCCTATCACCGGCTGGCAGCTCTCCCCCATGTTCGGCGCCGCCGCCATGAGCCTGAGTTCGGTGTGCGTGGTGTCCAACGCCCTGCGTCTGAAGCTGTTCCGGCCCCTCCATTGCGAGTCGCCGGCGGAGCAAATTGAAACACAGAAAGGAACGAGTACCATGACCAAGACTATGACCATCAACGGAATGATGTGCGCCCACTGTCAGGCCCATGTGGAGAAGGCCCTCAATGCCATCGACGGCGTGACCGCCGCCGTGGATCTGGCAGCCAAGACCGCCACTGTTACTTTGAGTAAGGATGTGGCGGACGAGGTATTGAAGAACGCTGTTACGGAAGCGGGATACGAAGTGGTTTCTATTCAATGACAAATGGTGGCAAAGGAGCGGCAAAAGGCCGCTCCTTTGCTGTTTTTACTGGAAGGGGAAGGAAATTGGTGATGGCAATTTGTAAAAATTGAATGGTTTGTGTAAATTACAGGTTGCCCTTTTTTCGGGAACAGAGTATAATAGGACCAAGCTCAGGGAGGAGAAACAACGCCGTTGCAGACCGACCTGGGCGATTTGTGTGATATGAAAGGAAGGTAGATCACATTGAAGAAGTCTAAAAAGCTCCTTGCGCTGCTGCTCTCTCTTGCAATGATCGCGGGCCTGGCAGCCTGCGGCGGCGGCGGTACCACCGAGACCCCCGGCGGCAATACTGAGACTCCCGGCAACGTGGAGACCACCCCCGGCAACAGCGAGACCCCCGGTGGCGAGACCGCCACTGATCCCGACAGCATTCCTGATACCATGACCTCTGCGGACAACAAGTATCAGGTTGCGTTCGTTACCGACGTGGGTCAGCTGAAGGATAAGTCCTTCAACCAGGGCACCTTCGACGGCGTGAAGCTGTATGCTGCCGCCAACGGTCTGTCCTACAAGTACTATCAGCCCGCCAACGCCAACGAGGCTACCGACGATGACCGCTATGACGCCATGAAGGCCGCCGTTGAGGGTGGCGCTGAAGTGGTGGTGTGCGCCGGCTTCCTGCAGGAGGCTGCTCTGCGCAAGGCCGCCATTGATTTCCCCGAGGTTCCCTTCGTGTTTATCGACGGCTATCCTCTGACTGAGGATCCCGCCAACCCCGACAGCCCCGTTCTGACCAATGTGGCTGCTATCGCCTTCCAGGAGCAGCAGGCTGGCTATCTGGCCGGCTATGCCGCTGTGAAGGACGGCTTCACCAAGCTGGGCTTCTCCGGCGGCGGCGGCGGCACCAACCCTGCCTGCTGCCGGTTCGGTTACGGCTATGTCCAGGGTGCCAATGACGCCGCCAAGGATATGGGCATCAACGTGGAGATGAATTACTCCTGGCAGTACGGTTCTACCTTCCAGGGCTCCACCGAGCTGCAGACCATGATCAGCGGCTGGTATGCCAACGGCACTGAGATCGTCTTTGCCTGCGGCGGCTCCATGTTCCAGTCTATCGCCGCTGCCGCTTCCGCCAACGACAAGTTTGTCATCGGCGTGGACGTGGACCAGTCCGGCGAGTCTGACTGCGTGGTCACTTCCGCTATGAAGGGCCTGTCTGACGCTGTGCAGTGGGCCGTGGGTCACGTCTATGACAGCACCTTCGGCGACATCGGCGGCGTGGCTACCTCTCTGGGCGTGACTGAGGACGCCGTGGCTCTGCCCACCGCTGAGGGCTCCTGGCGCTTTGAGAAGTTCACCGTTGAGGAGTACGAGGAGCTGTACCAGAAGATGGTGGACGGCTCCCTGGTGGTGGACGCTGACTACGAGAAGCTGGATAGCACCGATTGGAGCAACCTGACTCTGAACGTCATCTGATCATCAGTCGATCCGGAGGGCGCCCTGCGGAATTCCGCAGGGCGCCCTTTCTTTTTTTCGCAGCGGGAGACTTGGAATTTGGACAATAAAACAAATTTCTTGAGTTTCTCCTACCGATATTGTATAATAAAAACAACCAACTTACGGAGGAGGGCGGGATAAGGACTATGGAGACTGAGAACATCATTGAGATGCTCCACATTACCAAGGAGTTTCCAGGCATCATTGCCAATGACGACATTACCCTCCAGCTGCGCAGGGGGGAGATCCATGCGCTGCTGGGCGAAAACGGCGCGGGAAAATCTACCTTGATGAGTGTGCTCTTCGGCCTGTACCAGCCGGAGGCGGGCGAGATCCGCAAGAACGGGCAGAAAGTGAAGATCAATAACCCCAACGATGCAACGGCGCTGGGGATCGGTATGGTGCACCAGCACTTTAAGCTGATCGATGTATTTACAGTGCTGGATAATATCATTTTGGGTGCTGAGACCACCAAGATGGGATTTCTGCAGAAGAAAGAGGCCCGTAAAAAGGTGGAGGAGATCTCCAAAAAATATGGTCTGAGCGTGGATCTGGACGCCAAGGTGGAGGATATTACCGTCGGTATGCAGCAGCGGGTGGAGATCCTGAAAATGCTTTACCGGGACAATGAAATCCTCATTTTTGACGAGCCTACCGCCGTGCTCACCCCTCAGGAGATCGACGAGCTGATGGCCACTATGAAGGAGTTTGCCAAGGAAGGGAAGAGCATTCTCTTTATCTCCCACAAACTCAATGAGATCATGGCGGTGGCAGACCGGGTCACCGTACTGCGCAAGGGCAAATACGTGGGTACGGTGGACACCAAAGACACAGACAAGCAGGCCCTGTCCAACATGATGGTGGGTCGGCCGGTCCAGCTGCAAGTGGAGAAGACCACAGCCACGCCCGGCGATGTGGTGCTTTCCGTGGCGGGGATGACAGTACCTTCCCACAGCCATAAACGCAATGCGGTCAATGATGTGACCTTCCAGGTCCGCAAGGGCGAAATTGTGTGTATCGCGGGTATCGACGGCAATGGCCAGACCGAACTGGTTTACGGTCTGACCGGCCTGGAGAAATGCAGTGCCGGTTCCATCCAGCTGTGCGGCAAGGAGATCAGCCATTGTTCCATCCATCAGCGAGGGGAGAATATGAGCCATATCCCCGAGGACCGGCACAAGCACGGCCTGGTGCTGGACTTTACCCTGGAGCAGAACATGGTGCTTCAGCGGTTCCGGGAGCCTAGATTTCAGAACCTGGGCTTCATCAAGAAGGGTGAGGTGCGCAAATATGCCGACGCACTCATTGAACAGTATGACGTGCGTTCCGGCCAGGGCCCGGTGACCATTGCCCGTTCCATGTCCGGCGGCAACCAGCAGAAAGCCATCATTGCCCGGGAAGTGGACCGGGACAAACCCCTGCTGGTGGCAGTGCAGCCTACCCGCGGCCTGGATGTGGGCGCGATTGAGTATATCCATAAGCAGTTGGTGGCTGAACGTGATAAGGGCAGGGCCGTACTGCTGGTTTCCCTGGAGCTGGATGAGGTCATGAGCCTCAGCGACCGCATCCTGGTGATGTATGAGGGCGAGATCGTGGGCGAGCTTGACCCGAAGACCACCACCGTTCAGGAGCTGGGCCTCTATATGGCCGGCGCCAAGCGGACTGAAAAGGAGGGGGAGGGCGCGTGAAAGAGAAAGGTTCCACTCTGTTGCAAAAAGAGGGTACCAAATCGGTAATGGCTTCGCTGATCGCTATTTTGATCGGATTGGCGGTAGGCGCGGTAATCATCCTGATCGTAGGTATCTTCAATTCCAATTTGGGCCTGAAGGGCGCTGTAGAGGGTGTTCAGCTGATATTCGGCGGCCTGTTCAGCACTGGGCGCAATGCGGCGGGTACGCTTACCTTTGGCTTCAATTCCATTAACATGGGCAATATGCTCTTCCGGGCCACGCCTCTGATCCTCACCGGTCTCTCGGTGGCGGTGGCGTTCAAGACAGGACTGTTCAACATCGGAGCTCCCGGTCAGTACCTGATGGGCACGGCTGCCACTCTGATCCTGGCGCTGTCTATTCCCACCAGCGTGGTGCCCGCCCCTGTGGTGTGGATCATTGCCTTCGTGGGCGGCAGCCTGGCCGGCGCCATCTGGGGCTGTATCCCCGGCCTGGTCAAGGCATTTCTCAACATCAATGAGGTGTTGGCCTGTATCATGACCAACTGGATCGCGGCCAACCTGGTGACCTGGCTGTTTGATAAGGGGAGCCTGTTTGAGAACCTGCAGAATCATGTGGAGAATACCAAAACCGCCTATATCTATAAGACCAGCTTCAACGGCGTACAGACCGCCAAGCTGGGTCTGGATAAGATTTTCCCCGGCTCTCAGGTAAACGGCGGTATCATCGTGGCAATTATCATTGCCATTCTGGTCTTTATCCTTATGTCCAAAACTACCCTGGGCTACCAGCTGAAGGCCTGCGGCGCCAACCGCCATGCCGCCCGGTATGCGGGCATCGCGGATAAGCGCAACATTGTGCTGTCCATGGCCATCGCCGGCGCTCTGTCCGGCGCTGCAGCTGCCCTGTATTATCTGTCCGGCAACACCGAGTTCTATTGGACCTCGGCCTATCAGTCGCTGCCTGCCATCGGTTTCAACGGTATCCCTGTAGCCCTGTTGGCGGCCAGCCATCCCATCGGCGTGATCTTTGCCGGCTGCTTCATGTCCATGCTGGACATCGTGGGCCTGCAGCTGACCAACCTGACTGCTTACAACGAGTATATTACCGACGTAATCATTGCCATCATCGTCTACCTCAGCGCCTTCTCTCTGGTGATCCGGATGCTCATCAGCGGCCGCAAGAAGCGTAAGAATGCCAAGATGGAGACGGTGACTGCAACCACAGAGCCGCTTCCGGCAGATACGCCGCCGGATAGTACCCCACCGGGCAATGCAGCTGTGGAGGAAGGAGGCGGTAAAGCATGACATTCCTCATTCAGCAGACTTTGATCTATGCCGTACCGCTGATGATCGTGGCACTGGCCGGCGTGTTTGCCGAGCGCAGCGGTATCATCAACCTGGCTCTCGAAGGTATCATGATCTTTGGCGCCTTTGCGGGCGTGCTCTTTGTGAGGCTGATGCAGCAGGCGGGCTTCTATGTAGATGCCAAGGCTGCCGGTGATTGGGTGGCTCTCCAGGGCTTCATGATCCTGGCCATGGTGGTGGCCGCAGTGCTGGGCGCCATTTTCTCCCTGCTGCTCTCCTTCGCCTCGGTGAATCTGCGGGCGGACCAGACCATCGGCGGTACTGCCCTGAACCTGCTGGCTCCTGCTCTGGTGCTCTTTTTCATCCGTATCGTGGCCAACCAGAACACGCTGCAGATGGCGGAAGGCGACGCGGCCAGCTACTTCATGATCAAAAAGAGCTTCTTCGGCTATGGACGCACGGAAGAGATGGGTTTCTTTGGCTCCACCTTTATCGATAAGACCTACCTGGCTACCTATATCTGTATCATTCTGTTTGTGATCCTGTCCATCCTGCTCTATAAGACCCGCTTCGGCCTGCGTCTGCGTTCCTGCGGCGAAAATCCCCAGGCAGCCGATTCTCTGGGCATCAATGTGTATAAGATGCGCTATGCCGGTACCACCATTTCCGGTGCCTTGGCCGGTCTGGGTGGCTTTGTATACGCCCTCACCACCGCCAACTGCGCTTCCACCGGCGAGGTGGCAGGCTTTGGTTTCCTGGCCCTGGCGGTCATGATCTTTGGTAACTGGAAGCCTTTGAACATTGCCGGTGCGGCGCTGCTGTTTGGCTTGTTCAAGTGCATCGCCGCATCCTATACCAGCATTGATATCAATGGCGACGGCGTGTTCCTGCTGGCGACTATCGGTATCAGCCCCCATTTCTACCGGATGCTGCCCTACCTGATTACCTTGGTCGTACTGGCCTTCACTTCCAAGAAGTCCAGAGCGCCCAAGGCGGAGGGTATCCCCTACGATAAGGGACAGCGATAAATCACATACAAACGAAAGGGGCCGGGCGGCCCCTTTCGTTTTATCTATGAAAAAGGAGAGACGAACTATGGTTACCATGGCACAGCGGATTGAAGCTCTGCGCAATGAAAAGGGCCTGTCCCGTCCCGCTTTGGCAGCGGAGCTGGGTTTCCCCAAGAACGCCGTTGAAAAGTACGAGACCGGCCGGGCCACCCCTACCAAGGATCAACAGGAGAAGATGGCAGCCTATTTCGGCGTGTCGCTTTTTTATCTGAGGGGAGAGAGCGGGGACCGTACCCGCCAGGAGGACTGGATGAGTGGTGGTCTGACCGCGGCTGAGGAGGAGCAGGTATACCGTCCCGCGCCGGTCAAGCGGCCCAAGGCAGAACCGGTTTCCAGCGGCGGAGCCACCATGCTGGACGCCCTTTTCTCCAGCAAACAGGCCAGGGAGCAGTTCAAGGCCATGGTGCTGGAAGTCCTCCGGTCTCCGGAGGGACAGGAGGTCATTGCTCAGGCGGTGTGGAAAGAACTGGCCAAGCATCGTTGATAGGTTTCCATAGGCTAGAGAATGTGATATAATGTCAAAAAGCGCCGCCGCCGGCCGCGCATAGAGCAGGGAGGTACTGCAATGAAGCAGGACATGATTCTGATTCTGGACCTTGGCAGTAAGGAGAACGCCAAGATTGCCCGAGAGGTTCGGGCGCTGGGCGTTTACAGTGAAATTCATCCCCATGACATTACTTTGGCGGAGATACAAGAGCTGCCCAACGTAAAGGGTATTATTCTGAACGGCGGTCCCAACCGTGTGGTAGACGGTGTGGAGATCGATGTCTCCAAAGAGATCTATAACAGTGAATTGCCGGTTCTGATGGTCGACCACAAGGGGGACGCCCCCTGGCCTGAGGATGATGAGGCCCGGAAGCAGGCCCTGTCCAACTTCATCTTCGGCGTGTGCGGTGCCGAGGCCAACTGGAATATGGACAACTTTATTGCCGACCAGATTGAGCTGATTCGCCGTCAGGTGGGGGACAAAAAGGTTCTGCTGGCACTGTCCGGCGGTGTGGATTCCTCGGTGGTGGCGGCCCTGCTGATCAAAGCCATCGGCAAGCAGCTGGTGTGCGTCCACGTCAACCACGGTCTGCTTCGCAAAGGGGAGCCGGAGCAGGTGGTTCAGGTATTCCGCCATGAGATGGACGCCAACCTGATCTATGTGGATGCGGTGGATCGGTTCCTGGACAAACTGGCCGGTGTTGCTGATCCGGAGCAGAAGCGTAAGATCATCGGCGGTGAGTTCATCCGGGTCTTTGAGGAGGAAGCACGCAAGCTGGAGCGTATCTCCTTCCTGGGCCAGGGTACTATCTATCCTGACATTATCGAGTCAGGTACCAAGACGGTGAAGGCAGTCAAGAGCCACCACAACGTGGGCGGCCTGCCGGAGGTTCTGGATTTTGAGCTGGTGGAGCCGCTGAAGATGCTCTTCAAGGACGAGGTGCGCGCCTGCGGCAAGGCTCTGGGCTTACCTGACAACATGGTCTACCGTCAGCCCTTCCCCGGCCCCGGTCTGGGGGTACGCTGTCTGGGCGCTATTACCCGGGACCGTCTGGAGGCGGTCCGGGAGTCCGACGCCATTCTGCGGGAGGAATTTGCCAAGAACGGCCTGGAGGGCAAGGTGTGGCAGTATTTTACCGCCATTCCCGACATCAAAAGCGTGGGAGTCCGGGATGGTAACCGGGCCGATGAATGGCCGGTTATTATTCGGGCGGTCAACACGGTGGATGCCATGACTGCCACCGTGGAGGACGTACCGTTTGCGCTTCTGCAGCACATTACCCACCGCATTACCCATGAGGTGCCGGGTGTTAACCGGGTGCTCTACGATCTGACGCCGAAGCCCACGGGGACTATTGAGTGGGAGTGAAAAAAGCGCCGCAAACTCTTGCTGTACAAGAGTTTGCGGCATTTTTATGCCTGTTGGTACAGAGTGAGCTGCTTTTTTGATCCTCGGATTTCTGAAGGGGTTTAGAACTTTGAGGCATCCGGAATTGGATTCCGATATCCGGCAGCGTACTTTTAAGTGGTGTAAAAGAGTCATTTTCTAGTATTCCGACTCAAATTCCAGATAGTGGTCCATGCGCGGATTGAGGAACGGCGGTTCAGAAATTACATGATAGTAGCGGTATTGCTTCAAAGAAAGCAGAAAAAGATACTAGAACAGGAAAATAGCGGATTTGGTACCGTTTTACAGATTGGCGGGGCAAACGTATAAATATAAATTATGAAAATTTATACTTTCAGATTATTCCGCAAATATGATTTGGCTAAAAGTAAAGCCTAATCTCTTGAATCTCTATGGGCTCCATGATAAACTACACTAAACCTAAAACTGACAACACATCGATCCATAATAGTTATGCACCGGACTGCCAAATCAAAATAGGAGGAGCGTATCATGGAGGCACAAGAGACGTTTGTACTACAGAGCAGATATGATATAAATGCATATCAGGCAATGGCCCGGGGGACCTGGAAGCTCTTTCAGAAACATCGGATGGAAGTCATGGCATATCCCGCACTCTTTAGTATCGGGCTTCTGATCCTGGTTCTGCTCGTCTACAACTGGAGTGCCTGGCCAATAGCCCTGCGTGTGGGCGGCATTGTATTTGCTGTGTTGCAATTTGCGGTGATTCCGCTTGGCGCCATGCGTGCCCAGCGCAAGACCTGTCGAAAGGCGATCAAGGCTGCGAAGAGCCGAGGACAATATCCTTCCACGGTCACCTTTACCTTTCGTCGCGATGATATCCTTGCCACTGTGGGGGAGGAGTCTGCATCCGTCCGGTATGCTGATGTGACGCATCTGGCCGCATTGAAGCAGTGGCGGCTGCTGTACTTTACGCAAGGCGCATATATGATCCCGGTCTCGGCATTTTCTGACCCCCGGGAGCTGGACCGCTTTGACGGCTTTTTGACACAGAAATGCAATAAACCCATCTATATCCTGGAAGGTAAGATCCCTGCCGCGTAGGGTCCCCGTCTTATGCCAAACCAGTCTCTTTGATGGAGGGAGTACGGATGTCCATTCCTGAACCCACTTATCAGCCCAACGCAGGCAGCTCGCTGCTGAAGGGCAACACAGAAGAGATCAGCCAGCAGCTTTTTGAGATTCTGAACAGCGTACATGACGGGCTGTATATTACCGACGGAAATGCAAATACGATCCTAATCAATGACGCCTATGAGGAGATTTCCGGGCTTCATCGCAAAGAGGTCCTGGGTAAAAATATGCGTGAGATCGTATCCAGCGGGATGATCAACCGCTCAGGCTCTCTGGATGTGCTGGAGACAGGCAAATCCGTTACATTAAAGCAAAATTTCAAAACGGGAAAGAAAGCGCTGATTACCAGTTCGCCCCATTTCGATGCCCAGGGGCAGCTCACAATGATCGTCACCGTCGTCCGTGATATGACAGAGATCTATCGCCTGCAAAATATGTATACAGAAAGCCAGCAGCGCCATCGCCGTGAAATGGAATTCTTGCAGCGCAATCAGAAATTTGAACACCAGATCATTGCAGCTGACCCCAAAACCTTGGGTGTCCTCAGCCGGGCCAAAAAGGTGGCCGCATTGGATACCACTATCCTGCTGCTGGGAGAGACTGGAGTGGGTAAGGAGCAGTTTGCCCGCTATATCTATGAAAATTCCACCCGTGCAGATCAGAGTTTTATTGGCATCAACTGCGGTGCTATCCCTGCCACGCTGATCGAAAGTGAGCTGTTTGGCTATGAAAAAGGAGCCTTTACAGGGGCCAGCAAGGAGGGGAAACTGGGCGTTTTTGAAAGTGCCGACAAAGGTACCGTATTCCTGGATGAGGTGGGTGACCTTCCGCTCGAAATGCAGGTTCACCTGCTGCGCGTCCTGCAGGAGATGCAGATTCGCCGTGTAGGCGGTATCCGCGATATCCCGGTGGATACCCGCATTATTGCCGCCACCAACCGGAATTTACTGGAGATGGTGCAAAACAAGACTTTTCGGGAGGATCTATACTACCGACTGAATGTGGTCCCCATTGAGATACCGCCCCTGCGGGAGCGCAGAGGAGACATCAGACCGTTGGTGGAGTGTTTTCTGCGTGACATGAACAAAAAGTACCGCTATCAAAAGTTTTTTTCCGAGAAAGCACTGGACATTCTCTATGCCTATCATTGGCCTGGAAATGTGCGGGAACTTAAGAATGTGGTGGAGCAGGCAGTCATTCTCAGCACCGAAAATGAGATTTGCTCCAGCGATCTGCCTATGATCTGTCGACGTGCCAAGGATTCTGCGGGTCAGGCTCAGGAGGGGCCTGTCAGCTTGAAGCGGCTGGTTGCCGCCTATGAGTATGGATATATGAGCCGGGCCTATGAACGATACGGAAATGTGCGTGCCGCAGCGGCTAGCCTGGGTATGGATGCTGCAACATTTGTGCGCAAGCGACAGAAGTATCTGGCGTCGATGCAAAAATAAAACAGCTGTTGCGTTTTTGCATCGTATGCCGGAGTGGGGGCGGTGCCTGCGGTTTGGCGACTTTGACTGAATTTTAACAATCTAATCTTGTTTCAAAAATGAAACAATCGTGCTTTGAACTTTTTGAAGCAATTCCTCAAATTGCTGCAGCCGCAGCAGTTTGAGGAATTTTTTTAGACTTGGCATAATATATGCAGTTAATGAAAGCGTTGCAACGTGGTCGACCAAACAAGGAAATAACACTATGCCCCTGTTGGGAGAAAGAGGGAACGTAAATGGCAAATGAAAACTTTGTCAGCCGTTATCGTAAATACGGCGAAGAACAACCCTGCTGGAAAGCGGGGATCTTCAAAATCCGCCTGCCCTTCATCCACTATGCATGGTCCTTCCCTGAAATGATCCAGGCCATTTTCATGTGCGCCACCTGTCTGGGAGCTATTCCTGTACTGACCGATGTGCTGGGCGTCAGTTATGAAGTGGCGTTGTCCATGGTTATCATTAACGGCTTCTTCTATAATCTGCACATCCTGCTGGGCGATCCTGTGGTTCCCGGGTGGATCACTCCGGCAATTCCCATCATTACCGCATTCCTGAAAGGCTATGAAATAGGGCCTGGCCGTACGCAGGGCTTGATTGCTATGCAGATGATCCTGGGCCTGATCTTCCTGATCTTCGGCATCACCGGCATCGGAGGCAAAATGGTCCATATGGTGCCCAACTCCGTAAAGGCCGGCGTGCTTATGGGCGGCGGCGTTGCCGCGGTCATCGGCGAATTCGGCGCCACCGGCCGCTACAACAGTTTTCCCATCTCCATTACCGTAGGTATTGTCATTGCGTACTTCTGCCTGTTCAGCCCTGTTTGGGCCAATATGCGTAAAAAATACAAAGCCATCGATATGATCGGCAAGTTCGGCATGCTGCCGGCCATTCTGATCGGCGTTGTGATCGGTCCTCTGGTAGGCGAGATCGCGGTGCCCGAGATCACTTGGTGGCCTCTCATCAAGATTCCTGAGTTCGCTAACATCTGGAATCAGCTTTCTCCCTTTGCCATTGGCTGGCCCAGTGCCGCTACTTGGATCGCTGCCATTCCTGTGGCCATCGTGGTGTACATCATTGCCTTCGGCGACTTTGTTACTTCTGAGGAGCTGCTCCATTCCGCCGATGTGGCCCGCCCCGATGAAAAGCTGATCTTTGACGCCAACCGCTCCAACATCATCAGCGGTATCCGCAACGTGGCTATGGCCGTTTGCTGTCCCTACACCCAGACCTGCGGCCCACTGTGGGCTGCCGTGACTGCCGCTGTTTCCCAGCGCTATAAGGAAGGCCCCAAGGCCATGGAGTCCTTCTACAGCGGCGCTGGTACCTTCCGCTGGTGTACCTTTATCTGCGTGGCGCTGATGCCCATCTCCTCTCTGCTGCAGCCCGTGCTGCCCATTGCCCTTTCTCTGACTATGCTGGTGCAGGGCTTTATCTGCACCCAGTTGGCCATGAATATGTGCAAGAGCGATATCGAGCGGGGTGTATGCGGCGTTATGGGCGCTGTCCTGGCGGTTAAGGGTGCTGCCTGGGGCCTGGGCGTCGGCATCGTTCTGTTTATCATCCTCTTTGAGAGCAAGAAGCGTGTTTCTCAGGCTGCTGTAGGCGCTTCTCAGGACGCTGAGTAAAACTGGCGAGCATTCATCCGGTATTACATCATTATTTATTTTCAGTGAGAGAAAGGAAGTATCATTATGGCACTCATGACTGGTGAACAGTATATCGAAAGCATCCGCAAGATCCCTATGCAGATCTATATGTTCGGCAAGAAAGTGGAAAATCCTGTTGATAATCCTATTCTGCGTCCCTCCCTGAATTCCGTCCGTATGACTTACGACCTGGCCCAGATGCCGGAGTATCAGGACCTGATGACCGCCATCTCCCCCGAGACCGGTGAGCGCATCAACCGCTTCACCCACATCCACCGCTCCACTGAGGACCTGCGCAACAAGGTCAAGATGCAGCGCCTGCTGGGTCAGAAGACCGCCGCCTGCTTCCAGCGCTGCGTGGGCATGGACGCCTTTAACGCCGAGTACTCCACCACCTATGAGATCGACAAGCGCTATGGCACCCACTACCATGAGAACTTCAAGAAGTTCATGCTCTACTGCCAGGAGAACGACCTGACCGTGGACGGCGCCATGACCGATACCAAGGGTGACCGCTCCAAGGCTCCCCATGAGCAGGCTGATCCCGATCTGTTCCTGCGGGTGGTTGAACGTCGTCCCGACGGCGTGGTGGTGTGCGGCGCCAAGGCCCATCAGACTGGTATCATCAACTCCCATGAAGTCATCGTCATGCCCACCATCTCCATGGGCCCCGATGACAAAGATTACGCCATCTCCTTCGCTGTGCCCCTGGACACCGAGGGCCTGTACATGATCATCGGCCGCCAGAGCTGCGATACCCGCAAGCTGGAGGGCAGTGAGATGGACGTGGGCAATTCCGAGTTCGGCGGCGTGGAGGCCCTCACCGTCTTTGACCACGTCTTTGTCCCCAACGACCGCATCTTCCTCAACGGCGAGACTGAGTTTGCCGGTATGCTGGTGGAGCGCTTCGCCGGCTATCACCGCCAGAGCTACGGCGGCTGTAAGGTGGGCGTGGGCGACGTCCTCATCGGCGCCGCCGCTGTGGCCGCCGACTACAACGGCGCCGCCAAGGCCAGCCACGTGAAGGATAAGCTTATTGAGATGACCCACCTGAACGAGACTCTGTACTGCTGCGGCATCGCCTGTTCCGCCGAGGGTTACCCCACCGAGAGCGGCAACTACATGATCGACCTGTTGCTGGCCAACGTCTGTAAGCAGAACGTTACCCGTTTCCCCTATGAGATCGTCCGGCTGGCCGAGGACATCGCTGGCGGCCTGATGGTCACCGCCCCCTCCGAGTCTGACTTCCGTGATCCCAAGCTGGGTCCCGTCATCGACAAGTACCTGCGGGGCGTCAACGCGGTCTCCACCGAGAACCGTCTGCGCATCCTGCGCCTCATTGAAAACCTGTCTCTGGGCACCGCGGCCGTGGGCTACCGTACTGAGTCCATGCACGGCGCCGGTTCTCCCCAGGCGCAGCGCATCATGATCTCCCGTCAAGGCAACCTGGCCCATAAGAAGGCGCTGGCCAAGGCCATCGCCCACATCAAGGAGGACTGATCCTCCGCCCCTTCCGGCGGGATAAAGGAAGCTGAACGGGCACGCTGCGGAGGCTTCCTTCGCAGTGTGCCTTGTTTCTCCCCATAACAGCAGAAAAGGAGGCTTTTGCCTATGTATCCGGAGATCGAAGCGGTACTGGATGAACATGTAAGACCTTTGCTCCGCGCCCATGGCGGAGAGATGGAGGTACTGGAGGTAGAGGACGGCATTGTGCAGTTCAAATTGAAGGGACAATGCGCCGGTTGCCCGGCTGCCGATCTCACCACCGAGGAGCTGATCCAGTCTGCCCTTGTGGAACACCTGCCCGACATCAAGCGGGCGGTGCTTGTCCATGAGGTCAGCCCCGATCTGCTGGAACAGGCCAGGGCCATCCTGAGGAATCACCATGCCTGAGCGGATGGAAATCGGGGTGCGCTACTGCGGCGGATGCAACTCCCGGTACGACCGTGTGGCTGTGGTGAAGCGGCTGTCCGGCCTCCTGCCCAAGTGTGATTTTGTCATCGCCGAGGCGGGAAAGCCCTATACAGCGGTGTTGGTGGTGTGCGGCTGTCCCAGCCGCTGCGCAAATGTGGACGGACTGACTGTTCCCGCCGAACGGCTGCTCTATATGGGCGGCTGGGAGGATCTGTTGCCTACCCGGGATGCACTGAAAGCAGCCCTGGAGGGGCCGCGGGTCCAGACCCTGAGCCGGGACGGCGTCATGGCGCTGCTTCCTCACCGGCCGCCCATGCTGCTGGTGGACAGCGCCTCCCGTGTGGCGCCCGGCGTGGAAGCCGCCGCACAATTCACCGTAGACAGAGCACTGCCGTGCTTTGCCGGACACTTCCCCGGAGACCCGGTGCTTCCCGGTATTTATCTGCTGGAGTGTATGGCCCAGACCGCCGACCTGCTGCTGCTTTCTCTGCCCTGCTATGCCCGATATACCCCTCTTTTTATGGGGGTACGCAAGGCCCACTTCCGGGCCAAGGTACGCCCCGGCGATCAGCTGGATATCCACGCCTCCTTGCTGGAGGAGCGGAGAGAGCTGGGCTATGCCCTGTGCCGGGGGCAGATCCTCAGGGGTGAGACACTGGTGGCCGACGCGGAACTGCAGCTTTCCATGCAGCAGCCTTCTCAAAGCGATCCGTAAAAGAGAAGGGATACCGTGTCTTATGCAGTGAACGACCCTCTGTTCGAATACCGCTATTATAAGCCCTTCTGAAATGGGAACAGGAGTGAATGGTATGAACTGGAAAACCTATTATCAGGAACATCTTATGTCCGCTGAGGAGGCTGTCAAGCACATCCGTTCCGGCGATCGGGTGGTTGTGGCTCATGCCTGCGGCGAACCTTCTTACCTTTTGGATGCTATGGTAGCAAACGCCTCTGCCTATGAGAATGTAGAGATCGTCCACATGGTGGCCATGGGCAAGGGTGAGTATTGCAAACCTGAATACGCCAAGAACTTCCGCCACAATGCCTTCTTTGTGGGAGGCTCCACCCGGGCTGCGGTGGAAGAGGGCCGGGCGGACTTTACCCCCAGCTTCTTCTTTGAGATCCCCCGTCTGTTCAGCTCCACCATGCCGGTGGATGTTGCCATGGTCGCCGTGACCCCGCCGGATGAGAACGGTATGTGCTCCCTGGGTGTGTCGGTGGACTACACCCTGGAGGCCGTCAAGCAGGCCAAGGTGGTCATCGCCCAGGTCAATCCTCAGATGCCCTGGACCGGCCCCCACAGCCTGGTGTCCGTGGAGGATCTGGACTGCATCGTGGAGCATGAGGCTCCCATTATTGAGCTTGCCCCCCCGAAGATCGGCGATATTGAAAAGGCCATCGGTGAAAACTGCGCCTCTCTGATCCCCGACGGCGCTACCCTTCAGTTGGGCATCGGCGCCATCCCCGATGCCGTTCTCCTCTTCCTGAAGGAGAAAAAGGACCTGGGTATCCATTCTGAGATGTTCTCCGACGGCGTGGTGGAGCTGGCTGAAGCTGGTGTCATTACCAACGCAAGGAAGACACTGAACCCCGGTAAATTTGTGGTGGCCTTCCTGATGGGTACCAGACGCCTGTATGACTTTGTGGACCACAATCCCGACGTGGAGCTGCGGCCTGTGGACTATGTAAACAATCCCTTTGTCATCGCCCAGAATGACAACCTGATCTCCATCAACTCCTGCGTGCAGGTGGATCTGATGGGCCAGGTGGCCTCCGAGACCGTGGGTCCCAAGCAGATCTCCGGCGTGGGCGGCCAGGTGGACTTCGTCCGCGGCGCCTCCGCCAGTAAGGGCGGCGTGTCCATCATGGCCATGCCCTCCACCGTCAAGGGCAAGATCTCCAAGATCGTCCCCCTGCTGGATGAGGGAGCTGCCGTCACCACCAGCCGCAACGATGTGGATTATGTCGTCACCGAGTACGGTGTGGCTGCCCTGAAGGGTCAGACCCTCCGCCAGCGCGCCCGCAACCTCATCGAGATCGCCCACCCCGATTTCCGCGATGCACTGAAGGTCGAATACGAGAAGCGTTTCCACTCTCCCTACTAACTCCCCAAGAGGACTGTCCGGCGTGTCCCTGTTTGATGGCAGCGGATGCGCCGGACCTGTCCCATTTTTTGAAAACTTCCACAGGAGGAGATCTCTATGACAAATCTGGAACGGTACAACAAGCTCTTTCTCACCAGCTTTCCCATTGAGGAGGCAGACCTTCCCACATTAACCTATCGCGGCATCAAGCAGTGGGATTCGGTAGGTCATATGGATCTGATGAGCGCCATGGAGGAGACCTTCGACATTGGCCTGAGCACCATGGACGTACTGGATTTCTCCTCCTATGAAAAAGGAAAGGAAATCCTGGCCAAGTACGGGGTGGAGTTGTAAGGCCATGCAATGTCACCGGATATGCGACCCGCTGACCGAAAGCAACTGCTATCTGCTGCAGGAGGGGACCGAGTGCATTGTCATCGACCCCAACCAAACCGAAGTGGTGGGGCAGATGGAGCAGATGGGTGTGCAGCCCCGCTATATCCTGCTTACCCATGAGCACTGTGACCACATGGCCGGACTGGAGGCCATGCGGGAGCGGTGGCCCCAGGCACGTGTGGTATGTACCGAGGCCTGCAGCGCAGGCCTGCAAAGCACGCGGCTGAACATGACCAGCATGATGGAGGTCTATCTCACCTTCCAGGGGAAGCCGGGTATCAGCTATCCGCCCTTTGTCTGCCGCCCTGCCGACGAGACCGTTTCCCAGCCCTGCACCATCTACTGGAAGGGCCACCAGCTGCGCTGCATTCCGCTGCCCGGCCACACGCCCGGCAGTATGGGCATCTGGCTGGACAAGGGGCGTTTTTTCTCCGGGGACTACCTGATTCCGGAGCAACCGGTGATCCTTCGTCTGCCCGGCGGCAGTGAGGATGCCTATGAACAGCATACCAAACCGATACTCATAGGGTTGCCTGTGGGGGTGGAGATCTGCCCCGGACACGGGGAGCCCTATGTCCGTCAACGGAAAGAGGGGTAGTATGGATTTTGAAGCACTGTTGGCCCGGGATGCCTATGGTATGCCCCGGGAGGAAAAACGGGCTCTGTTTACCCGGCGGCTGGGGGAACTGACCGCCTTCCACGGGACCCACTGCCCCCCCTATGAGAAATGGCTTGCCGCTCTGGGCTGTGACCAGCATACCCTTCATACCCCGGAGGAGATCCCCATGCTGCCGGTATCTGTGTTCAAAGAGCTGCCCCTGCGCAGCATTCCGGAGGAGGCAGTCTTCAAAACCATCACCTCCTCGGGCACCACCGGGCAGCGGGTCTCCCGCATTGATCTGGATAAAGAAACCGCCGCCCGGCAGCAGAAGGTTTTGTCCCACATTGTGGCTCACTTCATCGGGCCGCGGCGCATCCCCCTTCTGGTCATCGACTCGCCGGAGGTACTGCGCAACCGGGCCATGTTTTCCGCCCGGGGCGCGGGGGTGCTGGGCTTTTCCATGTTTGGTTCCAAAATCGTCTATGCCCTGAATAAGGACATGGAGTTGGATGTGGAGGCCGTTCTGGACTTTCAGAACCGGTGGGGCCAAGGTCCGGTCCTGTTGTTTGGGTTTACCTTCATGATCTGGCAGCACTTCATCCAGGCTCTGGAGCAGAAAGGGATCCAGCTCTCCCTTCCTCAGGGCACCCTGATCCACGGCGGAGGGTGGAAAAAGCTGCTGCATCAGGCGGTGGATCGAGATACCTTCCAGGCCCGGGTAAAGGCCGCTGCCGGCGTCCAGAATGTGTGCGACTATTACGGCATGGCGGAACAGACCGGGTGTATCTACATGGAGTGCCCCATGGGACACCTCCATGCCAGCATCTGGTCGGATATCATAGTGCGGCGTCCCGGCGATTATGGGGTGTGTCCGCCCGGAGAGGAGGGTGTGCTGGAGGTGCTTTCCCTGCTGCCCGGTTCCTATCCCGGTCACGCGCTGCTCACGGAGGATATGGGTATCCTTCTGGGGGAGGACGACTGTCCCTGCGGCCGTCTGGGAAAGTACTTCCGCATTACCGGACGGGTCCCCAAGGCTGAAGTAAGGGGGTGCAGCGATACCTATGATGGATGATGTCACCTTGCTGGCAGGCGTGCCTTCTCCTGAGGATACGCCCTGGCCGCCCTTTGACCCCAGAGTACTGGACTTTTTGTCCCACCTGTCGGAGGAGCTGCTGCGGCAGCCTGAGACCCGCAGCGGGGAGGCCGCTGCCGGCTTTGCTTTCTGGTGCCGCCGCCGCCGGCTGGAGGGCCTTGCGCAGCGGTATGTATCTCCCTTGCACAGGCTGGGTCAGGGGCTGATCTTCCACCTGGCGCCCAGCAATGTACCCGCCATGTTTGCCTACACCCTGGCGCTGGGGCTGCTGGCCGGTAATGCCAATATTGTTCGCTTGTCCAGCCGTCGTGCGGGAGAGGAGGAAGCTCTGCTGGCGGTGCTGAATTCTGTGCTGGACAGGCCGGAGCATCTGGCGGTCAAGGGGCGTACCGCTTTGATCCGCTACGACAGAAATCCGGAGATCACCGCCCGTTTCTGTGCCCGGTGCGACGGCCGGGTGGTATGGGGCGGTGACGAGACCGTGGCCGCCGTGCGGGCCATGCCTATGCCGGCCCATGGGGTGGAGCTGTGTTTTCCCGATCGCTGGTCCCTTGCGCTGTTCAGCCGGGCTGCTCTGTCTGCCATGGGGCCCGCGCAGATGGCTGAACTGGCCCACCGTTTTTATAATGATACCTATCAGATGGATCAGAATGCCTGCTCCAGTCCTCAGCTGGTTCTGTGGCTGAACGACGGCGGATCGCCGGATTGTGTCCAACGCTGGTGGAATGCGGTTGCTGCTGAGGCAGCCCGGAACTACGCCTTCGGGCCATTCCAGGCAGCCTGCAAGCTGGAGCGGCTGTGCCTGACGGTTATGGACCTGCCCCTGGGCACGGTGGAGCGTGTGGAACGCTTTGACGGGAATCTGCTCTGCGTGGCGGATCTGGCCCAGCTGCCCCAACCGCTGGAGCAGCTGAAAGGCGGATTCGGCCTATTTTATCAGGGCGTTATCCAGTCCCTGGAAGAATTGCTGCCTCTGCTTACGCCGAAGGTACAGACCCTGGTGTGCGGCGGGGTGTCGCCCCAGGAGGTGTCCGCCTGGCTGATGAAACGCCGGGCCAAAGGGATTTACCGGGTGGTACTTCCTGGACAGGCTCTGGAGCTGGATACCCTGTGGGATGGCAAGGATGTCATCGGCTCCCTCTCCCGTATCATAATGTCTGCTGAATAAACCGAAAATCGGTTTATTCGCGCGGCGGTAGCCGCGCAATTCCATACAAACGGCTCAAAGAAGCCGTTTGTATGGAATTCAGCCATTGTTGCAATGCGTATTTTCGCTGGTGCACCTCAATGCACCAGCGAAAGGTGCAAGGGATTTGCATATTTTCGTCCAAAACCCTTGCACCTGAACAAAGCCAGATGCCCTTGAAAACCTTGGCTTTCAAGGCTTTTGGCTTTGTTCAGTACGCATTATCATAGGATAGGAGGATTTTTATGGAACTGTTTGCGCGCTGTGCCCGGGAGCCGGAGCGGCTTTTGGCCGTTACAGAGGCCGGCGCCCGCTACACCCTGGCGGACCTGAACAGAGCTGCGGAACGGCTGTCGGCCGCCATTGGAGGCCACCGGTTGGTATTTGTCCTCTGCCGGAACAGTCCGGGTGCCCTGCTGAGCTACCTGGGCTGCATGAAAGGCGGAGCGGTCCCCCTGCTGCTGGACGAAGCCATTCCTCCTGATTTGCTGACCCAGCTGGTGCAGCTGTATCAGCCGGCCTTCCTCTCCGTCCCCAACGATCTTCCGGACGCCACCCGACAGGTGCTGGAAGGCTTTGTTCCTGCTGTGGAGGTGGAGGACAGCATTCTGCTGCGCCGCCCCGGGGAGAACGGCCCTGTCCTGCACCCGGAACTGGCCCTGCTGCTCACCACATCAGGCAGCACGGGGAGCCCCAAACTGGTCCGGCTTTCTGATAAAAATCTGGATGTCAATACCCGCTCCATTGTGTCCTATCTGGGCCTGAATGAGGAGGAACGCCCGGTCACCAACCTGGCCATGAGCTATTCCTATGGTATGTCCATCATCAATACCCACCTGATGGCGGGCGCTCCTTTGGTGCTGACCCGCAGCAATCTGCTGCAGCGTGCCTTCTGGGATTTGGTGGCGCGGGAGAGGGTCACATCTCTGGCCGGCGTCCCCTATACCTATCAGATGTACCGCCGTGTGGGATTGATGGACATGGATCTGCCCCATCTGCGCACCATGACCCAGGCCGGAGGCAAGCTGCCTGAAGCCCTCCATCTGGAATTTGCGGATTGGGCCATCCGGACAGACCGACGCTTTTTTATAATGTACGGCCAGACGGAGGCCGCCCCCCGGATGGGCTATCTGCCTGCGGAACAGGCCGTGGCCAAGTGCGGCAGTATGGGGATTCCCGTGCCCGGCGGTACGTTCCAGCTGCTGCAGGAGGATGGCTCGGAAATTAGCCAGCCGCATATGGTGGGTGAGTTGATCTATCACGGACCCAACGTGTCCATGGGCTATGCCCAGCAGCCGGAGGATCTTGCGCTGGGTGACCAGTGGAAAGGCGTGCTTCGCACAGGAGACATGGCCAAACGGGATGAGGATGGATACTATTATATCGTCGGGCGCAAAAAGCGCTTTGTAAAGCTCTTTGGCAACCGGGTCAATCTGGATGAGGTGGAGCGTATGCTTCTTACCTGCTTTCCGGATACAGACTTGGCCTGCGTCGGCAAAGATGATCTGCTTACCGTCTTTTACTGCGCAAAAAATGAAGACTTGTCCACTCCCATTCGGGAGTTTCTGTGCAGCCGGTTGTCCTTTGCGCCACGGGCCTTTGATGTGCGTGCCATCGACGCCCTGCCCAAGGCGGAATCGGGAAAAACCCAATATGCGCATTTGACGGCGCTTTTAGACGGAGGTTGCTGATCCTACTATATAGTGCCATAATAATTTAGTAATGAATAATATCAAAACTTTGCGGGGCTTTGTCCATCGTTGGGAGAAACGCGATAGGCATAAAAGTGCCCTCTTTCTGTTGGTTCCACATATGGTTGGGATGGCTGTGAGGAGGGGGATTGGATACGCTATATTATCTGCCTCTTTGAAAAAGGCTTGAAAACTCTTTGTGACTGTGATATCATCCTTTCCAAGAATAATGGTTGCCCTTGAACAATCCCCACTCTAATACCAGATGGCACGTTCCGCTGGCAATTAGGTGGAGTTTGTAAAAAGGAGGTGTGACCAGTGGAGGAAGCCACCATTTGTTTGATTGCAGCGCTTACGATGCTTGCTATGGTATTTGCCGGCGCTGCCGTCATATTCTCAGCCTGGCTGATGCGCCAAATATCAAGATGGTGCAGTCGGTAGTACCGGGGCCGTTTGTCGGCCTGCATTTAAAATGGAATGTCTGATTTGGAACAAAGAAAGAGCACTCCTGTGCAGTTGGCACGGGAGTGCTCTTTCTTTCAGCTGAGGGTGATGTTGGTGATCCAGCCTTCGGAGAACACTCCAATCGTTCCGTTCTCCTTGATCGCAAGTCCAATGCCCTGCGAGTTACTGCAATCAAAGGTAAAGGTTTTAGTCTCTCCCGCCTTCACGACTACTGTCTCTTTCAGAACAGCAGGGTCGATGTATCCAGCAGCTGCATCCTTGACCCTATATTCGATGCAGGTGTCGGTACCGGCAGCCTTGAAGGTGAAGGAGAAGGTGGAGTAACCCTTGGAGGCGATGCCCATTCCGGCAGAGCCGTGAGAGACGAGATCAGGATTGGCGTGGAATCCGCCGGGGTATTCCTCCATGCCGTCCTTCGTAATAAGCTGGGTGATGCTGGTGATCTGCTTGGAGCCGGAGGGGGTGGGAGTGGGAGCGGCGCCTTCACACACCTCGAGCAGGCGGCTCATGACAACAGCTGCCTGCGCCCGGTCCATGTTGCCAGTGCCGTTGAAGGTGCCCTTGCTGTCGGTGCCGGACAGAGTTCCGAGGCTGTAGCAGACGGACACTGCCTTCTGGTACTCCTGGGGGATCTTGCTCCAGTCAGCGATCTTGGAGGTGTCCACATGAGAGGGCATTTGGACGCCCTTCTTGGACATGAGGTTGTACATGATCTGGGCCATGTCGTAGCGGGTGATAACATCGGTGACGGACTTCATAGAGAGGCCCTGGTCGATGCCGGCAGCAGCGGCCGCAGCAACAAACTGACTGTACCAGTACTCACCCTCACCAGACAGCTTGTCCGCGTAGAACTGCCGGGTAAGCATGGTGAAGAACTCCGCATAGGTGAGGGTGTTGCTGGGGGCGAAAACACCGTCGGCCACGCCGGTCATGATGCCCTTGTCAGCCATAGCGGTGATGGACTGCTTAGCCCAGTGGTTGGAGGGAACGTCCTTGAAGCTCAGGTCAACGGCAAATGCCGAAGTAGAGACCATGGTGACAGCCAGAGATATACTGAGAACTCCGGCGGCAAGTCTGGGCAATTTCATGAGGGATCAAATCCTTTCCTTATAATGGGCACCGTCCACAGGCCGGTCCGCCTTCGTCGGGGTGTTCTTTGCGGGATATGCGGCTGAGTTGATTATATACAGAACCGTTTCAGCGTGTCAACAGTTTGGGAAAAGCAGAGAAGTCCTCCGGTGGAGGAGGACTTCTCTGGGTTTGCGGCGCTGCGCTTATTCCGCAGTTTCGCCCTGTATCTTGGTAATATCATAAGGCGTGGTCTGATAGACGTAATAATTCAGCCAGTTGGTATAGAGAAGCTGGCCGGCGCTGCGCCAGCGTACCACCGGCACCTTATTGGGATCATCGCCGGGGAAGTAGTGGGCGGGAACGGCAATGTCCAGCCCTTTGTTCACATCCCGCCAGTATTCTTTGGACAGGGTGTCCGGGTCGTATTCCGGGTGCCCCATTACAAAGAACTGCCGGCTATCTTCGGTTTTGACGGCATACACGCCTGCCTCGGCGGAGACTGCGATCAGTTCCAGACCGTGAGTGCGGCGGATGTCCTCCTCCCATACTTCGGTATAGCGGGAATGAGGGGCGTAAAACACATCATCAAATCCCCGGAACAGAGGAGAACTGGGCTTGAGGACCCGGTGCTCAAAAACGCCGAACAGCTTCTGGGAAAGAGAACGCTTTTCGATTCCATGATGAAAATAGAGACCCGCCTGGGCGCCCCAACAGATATGCAGGGTAGAGTGGACGTGAGTCTTGCTCCATTCCATGATCTCACACAGCTCGGGCCAGTAGTCCACCTGATCGAACTCCAGGTTCTCCACGGGAGCGCCGGTGATGATCATACCGTCAAACTTGCGTTCTCTGATCTGATCAAAGGTGGTATAAAAGGAAGCCAGATGATCTTCATCAGTATGCTGGGAGTGGTAGCTGGCGGTCCGCAGCAGTTCTACTTCGATCTGCACTGGAGTATTGGACAGCTTGCGAAGAATCTGGGTCTCCGTCACGATCTTGGTGGGCATCAGATTCAGAATGACCACATTCAAAGGACGGATGTCCTGATGCAGTGCTCTGTGCTCAGTCATGACGAAGATATTCTCGCTCTCCAATACCGCGGTGGCGGGGAGTGAATCGGGTATTTTAATGGGCATGGGTATGGCCCCTTTCCATTGAATTTTGTAATAAGGATAGAGTAGCATAATTCCAACTCGGCCGCAACCAGAGAATGACAAAAGAAGAAAGGAAAAAGAAAATGAAGAAAAGTGAAAAAAGGTGTTGACAAAAGGGGGCGTGAGTGGTATTCTATCTGAGCGCCTTGCGAGAGGGCATGAAAATCTGACCAAAAGCGGAAGAAACCGAGGGGAACCCGGACGGCCTTCTGAAAAAGGATCAGAAAAAAGTGCTTGACAAACGCGAGTGTGCATGGTAAACTAAATGAGTTCGCGCCGGACGGAACGAACGAGCTTGAAAAAGAACCGAAACAAGCGGTTTGGGGCTAAAAAGCCCTGAAAAAACTTGAAAAAAGTTCTTGACAAGTGAAACTGAGTGTGCTAAAATAAATAGCACGTCAGCCTGAGTGGCTGGCAAGAGTGTGTACCTTGTAAATTAAACAACGTGAAAGAAACACGAAGCACCAGAAAGGACGAGAAGTCCTTCTGACAAGCGCAAGCTTGAAGAAGGCTCTTGATTTAATTTCTTTGAAGCTATGAA
>NZ_JBBHLB010000020.1:0-64356 GCF_037572415.1 Flavonifractor porci | reverse complement strand
TTCTTTGTGCAGTTGGCAGACCGCACTTTTATTATAGCAAAGGGAGTTTTTTTATCACTTTCATCGCCATAGGCTTTTTGCTACCACTCGCCTAGCGAGTGGTTTTCTTTATACAAAAAACGAAAGGACATCCTTTCGGATGTCCTTTCGTCTGGTGCGCGAGGCGGGACTTGAACCCGCACGTGCGTAATGCACACTAGAACCTGAATCTAGCGAGTCTGCCAATTCCACCACTCGCGCATTTGGCGTTGCGCTGTCGTTCAGCGCGAGATATATATTACCACGTCGAATCCAGGTTGTCAACACTCTTTTTCACTTTTTTTAATTTCTTTTTATATCGATATTCGCTATTGACTTTGTATCGAATATCGCTATACAATGAAGCTGACAAAGGGGGGTGGTTACCATTGGCACGCAAGAAGCTGGAGACGCTGACGGAGCAGATGTTCTATGTGCTGCTGGTCCTGCGGCAGGAGTGCCACGGCTACGGCATCATGCAGGCCATCACCACCCTCACCAACGGCCGGGTGAACGTGGGAGCCGGCACCCTGTACGCCCTGCTGGAGCGCTTTGAGAAGGACGGGTTGATCCTGCTGACCCGGACGGAGCTCAACCGGAAATACTATCAGCTTACCCCTCAGGGAGACAAGGTGCTCCAGGACGAGTATCAGCGCATCCGCCAGCAGGCGGCGGATATGGAACAGGTCTTGCGGAAGGGAGAAACGACATGAAGCGGAAATGGACCCTCTTTGCCTATCCCGTCATGGATATCAAGGCGGCGGAGGCCATGCTCAACCGCCGGGCTGAAGAAGGCTGGCGGCTGGAGAAGCTATGGCTCAACCTGCTGGCCTGCTTTGTTCCTGCGGAAGACCCGGTGGCTTACAGCCTGGACTGGTACGACCCCGCTCGGGAGGATGGGCCGGACTACCTCCGTCTGCTGGCTGACGCCGGGTGGTATCAGGCGGCTCAGACCGGCTACTGGAACATCTATGAGGCTCCGGCGGGCACACCCCCCATCCAGACCGACGGCGAACTGGAATACCGGCGGTTCCGAAAAAAATCCCTTCACCGTATGATGTTCGGCTGGGCGGTCTGCCTGATCTGTTTTCTGCTGCTGCCCCTGGTGGGCGTGGTCACCAACTGGACAGACATGGGGACAGCTTTGCCATTCTGGGTATGGTTTTTTACCAGATACAACACCGCGGCGCTGGTTCTTCTCTGTCTGCCCCTCCTGTTGGCCGGAGGACTGCTGTGGTCCGGACGGCTGCTGCTGCGGCTGACCCAGTGGCGGCGGGCGGCAAGCGCAGGCCTCCCCTTCCCTACGCCGGGACCAAAAAGCGTCATGGCAGCCCGCCTGCTGATGGTACTGGGCTGTCTGCTGATCCCCCTTTTCCTCCTGGCTCTGCTGTTGGATGCAAATACCGGAGCATACTCCAGAGCCTGGATGGTGGGCATTGTCATCGGCGCTTTCCTCTACGGCTTGTTCAAACAGGACCCAGCCTACCGCCGGGCCCGGCGGGGAAACTGGACCATGGCCGGGGGCGCGGCGGTGATGCTGGTGTTTAGTCTGCTCCCCCTGTCTCCCCTGACTGCCCGTCTCCAGGTAGCCCCTCCCCTGGCCGGTCAGCAGCTCTTCCCGGCTGCGGAAGCCTCTCTCCGGGAGGACAGCACTACCTTCCTGGCTTCCCATACGGAATGGACCGAGTGGTGGTCGCCGGAGGGGACAGATTACACGCTTGCGCTGGAAGGCCAGGGCTGGGTTCTGCCCTGGAGCTGGCTGGCCGACGGTATACAGAACGCGCTGACAGAACAGAATATGACCCCTCTCCCCGGCTATGACGGCGTGTGGACCGACGGGGACAGTTGCGTGCTGCGCCAGGGTAATACGATCCTGTGGATCGAAGCTATCCTCCCCGACACCCAGGCAAGCTTCCTGGACGACATATTAAACCGCATGGAAGAAGGACAGTAGGACAACGACATAATGGAGGTACCGCCATGAAAACACGTTGGAGTCTGTTTACCTATCCCGTGATGGACATCAAAGCCGCCCAGGCGGAGCTGTGCCGGCGAAGCGAGGAGGGCTGGCGGCTGAAAAAGGTGTGGTTTCGGCTGCTGGCCTGCTATGAGCCGGCACAGACCCCGGTTACCTACTTTGTGGACTGGACCGATCCTCTGGGCGACGAGGCAGAGGACTATGTGGACCTTTGCGCTCAGGCTGGTTGGACCCTGTGCCAGCGGTGTGACCACTGGAACATCTACGAGGCTCCTGCGGGCACCGCCCCCATCCAGACCGACACCCAGCTGGAGTATCAGCGGTTCCGGGATAAAGTAGTGCGCTGGTGGAAGCTGAGCGCAGGCATGGAGCTCATCATGCTGGTCCTGCTGGGGATCATCTGTCTGGGGCAGCCCACAGGACTGGCTTTCCCCCTGACCCTCATCAGCAGCTCCACCGCCCTGGGCCTTGCCCTTTTCTTCTCTCCCCTGATCCTTTTGGGGTGTCTGCTGTGGACCGGGCGGCTTGGTCTGCGGCTGATCCAGTGGTGGTCCGCCGCCCGATCGGATCAACCTATGCCGGTGCCCGGCAGGCTCAGCGCAGGGGCAGCCAAGCTGCTCTGTCTGCTCCCTCCTGTCTGGTGCGTCATCATGGTGCTGGCTCTGGCGATGGACAGCCTGGACGGCCGGGATAACTCCCTCCGTCTGGCCTATACCTGTATCAGCGCGGCTCTGGTGCTGCTTTTCTACCGCCGGTCCTTGCGTCAGCGCCAGCGGGTGAGGCTGGCCAGCTCTCTGACACTGGCGGTCATGGTGCCCGCCCTGGCCATCCACACCCTGGCCGGACCGGTGACTGCCACTCTGATGGTGAAGCCTCCTCTGGCTCAGGTCCAGGTACTGCCCTTGTCACAGGCAGGCGGCGTGGATGAGAGCGCCCACGTCGCAGAGATTCTGGTGGCCGACTCGGTGGGTTCCCGCTCCAGCCACGCATCCTTTTTCCTGGGGTACTCCGGCTGGAAAGAGGAGGAATTTGACACCATCACCCTGATTCCGAACGCAGCCCCCGTAGATCTGGAGGTCTATCAGCGCTGGGATGCCTGGACCGCCCGGTGGGACTGGCTGGCCGATGGAATGCAGCAGGCTTTGGCCGATAAGAACCTGTCCCCCGTCTCCGGCTATGACGGGGTTTGGAACGCCGGAACCCTCTGGCTCATCCGCCGGGACAACACCGTTCTGCGGGTCGAAACCAATCTGCCCACAGATCAGTGGCTGGGTCAGGTACTCTCCGCTCTGGAAGGATAACAGGGCCGCTTGCGTCCCGCACCATTCTGTGATAGCATAGACAGGAAAACAGACGCAGGAGCGTGAACACCATGGAACAACTTCTTTTTATCAATGCCTGTGTGCGGGGTGAGCGGTCCCGCACCCTGAAGCTGGCCCGCCGGTTCCTGGAAACCTGGCAGAAGGCCCACCCCGACGGAGCCATCACTGAGGTAGACCTGTGCAAGGACCGTCCGGTACCCCAGTATCCCGAGGTACTGGCGGAGCGGGATGAACTTTGGAACGCGGGCAAGCTGGACGATCCCATGTTCGACCTGGCCCACCAGTTTGCCGCCGCCGACCGGATCGTGGTCGCAGCCCCCTTCTGGGACCTGTCCTTCCCCGCCATCCTGAAGATCTATCTGGAGCGGATCTCGGTGACGAACATCACCTTCGGCTACGACGAGCAGGGCAGCAACGTGGGCCTGTGCAAGGCGGGCAAGCTGCTGCTCATCACCACCCGGGGCGGCAACTTCTCCCTGCCTGAAACGGCGTGGATGGAGATGGGCGCCCGGCAGCTGGAGGCTCTGTGCGCCATGTACGGCATCCCCTCCTTCCAGTGTCTGGCCGCCGAGGGCCTGGACGACATCCGCAACGACAAGGAGGCCATTCTGGCCGAGGCCATGGGTCGGGCGGACGCCATGGCGGAGGTGTTTTAAGTGAAGAGCCGCATTCTCCTGCTGACCACCGGCGGCACCATCGCCTCCCTGCCCACCGACGACGGCCTGGCCCCCGGTCTGGACGGGGAGGATCTGGCAGAACTGCTCCCCCGGGGCGTCACCGACTCCTACGACATCACCATCCGGGACATCCTCCATCTGGACTCCTCCAACATCCAGCCCGAGGAGTGGCAGACCATCGCCCGCCACGTCTTTGCGCAGCGAAGCACCTATGACGGTATCGTCATCACCCACGGCACCGACACTATGGCCTACACCGCCTCCATCCTGTCCTTCATGCTCCGGGGCATCTCCATCCCGGTGGTACTCACCGGGGCTCAGCTGCCCATGACCCATCCTCTCAGCGACGGCATGGAGAACCTGCGGACCGCTCTGGCTATGGCGGCCTCCGGTGTGGCCGGTGTATTTCTGGCCTTTGACCGGAAGGTGATTTTGGGCTGCCGGGCGGTCAAGACCCGCACCACCGACTTTGACGCCTTTGAGAGCGTCAACTGGCCCCTGGCCGCCTCGGTGGACGGCAAGGGCCTTCAGATCCACCGGGAGGCCATCCCCACCACCGCCGGGGCCTGTACCCTGCGGGACAGGCTGTGCGACAAGGTATTCCTCATCAAACTCACCCCCGGTCTGGACCCGGAGATCTTTGATATGCTCCTCCAGATGCACTACCGGGGCATCGTTATCGAGGCCTTCGGCGCCGGCGGGCTCCACTTCGTCCGCCGGGACCTGATCTCCAAGCTCCAGACTGCCGCCCAGGCGGGCATGACGGTGGTGGTATGCAGCCAGTGCCTGTACGAGCCCAGTGACTTCTCGGTATACGAGGTAGGCCAGAAGGTGCTGGCCCAGGGCGTTATCCAGGGCCGGGACATGACCACCGAGGCAGCAGTCACCAAACTCATGTGGGTGCTGGGCCAGACCGACGATGCGGAGATCATCCGGGACTACATGGAGCGCTCCCTGGCGGGAGAAATGGCATAGACATAAAAGAGCGTGCTGCCGTTGAGCAGCACGCTCTTTTCATCTTGTCAAAGAACTTCTGTTTTATCATACGGGAACAGGAGTTCTGGTGGTATTTCTGGGAATGGCAGCTAATATGATACATAAAGCGGAGTTTTTCACCCCCAAGTTTGTCAGTTTTTTTAGATTTATGTCAGCATATTTAATCTTGACCTACCAGGTAACAGCTGCCAGACCTCTGTGGTGCGTATGATGCATGGCGTGTTTCTCTTTCGTGGCGGAAATATGACCGTTATTTGTATCGGTCGCGCCATTGGGTAGAAAATACTTTCTTGCACTTGAAACGCTGGCGTGGAATTGCCACACGATACGTCAAAAGCACGGCTTCTTTCCTCGCCGCTGTACAAATTCGCTGCATCGCTGTTTCGTGCGCCGTTTTGGCTCAAGCTCGTGCAGACACTATTCACCAGATAAAGGAGGCACTTGGAAAGCTTTTGACAGGCTAATCAGCAGCGCCGGGATCCAACAGGGTCCCGGCGCTGCTTCTGTAAAAATCTATTTTTACAAAATAGTGGCGTCTTTGGCGTATTCCTCCAGGTATTTGGCATAGTCTTCCAGGACCCGCTCCACCAGGGCGATCTCCTCGTCTGTGTACTGCTCCATGCGCTCCGACAGAAATACCTGCTCCATACGGTGGTATGCGTCGTGGGTATCCACGGCGATCTTGGCTCGCTCCGTCAGGTGGCAAATCCGTTCCTTCTTGTTCCGGCCCTGAGTGATGGTCAGTAGACCTTTCTCCTCCAGGCGGCGAACCAGTCCGGAAATGACCATTTTACTGGCCCACATCATTTCGGCCAGGGTGGTCAAATTGCAGTCGGGGTGCTTGTCAATAAGATCCAGCAGATGGATCTCGTCGGTCTTCAAGGGAATGTCGATGCCGTAATTGCGCAGTACATTGTCACTCGCCCGCTGGACGCGGGACAGGTGATCAATTATGGCGCGAAATCCATGAGATTTCATGGGTGTAGTACCTGCTTTCTTTTTAGTTTCCCGTTTTAATTATTGTATCTCCCAACAGCACAAATGGCAAGAAAACATTTTTTCATATAATTTATATATTTATTATCTTTTTTTAATGCGTTTTTATCGGCTCCAAAAACACTATTTTTTTGTTTATTATTACAAAATTATTTATGTAATTTTGTAATATATAGAGATATTGACTTGTTCCAGAAAGGTGTTATATTAAAATAGTAAATATATTTACTATATTTTTAGCGCCGTGGACTTGCGGTTTTGCCCCCACGGTGCCAGAGAAGGAATGGTGAATCATATGAATCAGGTAACTTCCACACATGCCCCCGCCGCCATCGGTCCCTACTCCCAGGCCATCCAGACCGGCAATCTGGTGTTCGTCTCCGGCCAGCTCCCCATCGACCCGGCCACCAGTGTCCTGAAGATCGGCGATGCCGCCGACCAGACCCGCCGCTCCATGGAGAACATCGCCGCCATCCTGGAAGCCGCTGGCACCAGCATGGCCAAAGTGGTTAAGACCACCATTCTCACCACAGATCTGACCGACTTCAGCGCCATCAACGAGGTCTACGGCTCCTTCTTCCAGGGCATTGCTCCGGCCCGGGCGTGCTATCAGGTGGCCGCGCTGCCCAAAGGCGCCAAGATCGAGATTGAGGTCGTCGCCGAGCTGTAAGCGTCTAGAGGTATGCCACAGACATAGAAAGGAAGAGACAACATGGAATTTACCAACGAAGTCATCAATCATAAGATTTTGAAAGAGCGGGCCTACAATATGCGCTGGGCCGAGGTGGAGGAGGGGGTCATTCCCCTCACCGCAGCAGACTCCGATTTTCCCCCTGCGCCGGAGATCAGCCAGGCCATGATCGAGTACATCAATGGCGGCTATTTCTGCTACACGCCACACCGCGGTTTCCTGTCCTTCAAGGAGAGCATGGCCAAGGCCCTGTGGGAGCGCAAGCAGGAACCCGTAAACCCCAACTACGTCCTACCCGTCGACAGCGCTGCCCGGGGCATGTGGGCCATCGCCCAGGCATTTTTAAAGCCCGGCGACGAGGCCATCGTCTTTGACCCGGTGGACTTTCTCTTCAAGACCTCCATGGAGGCCGCAGGTGCAAAGATCACCCTGTATCCCATGAAGCTTCGGGAGGACGGCACCATCGATTTCTCCGACCTGGAACGCTATATCACCCCCAAGACAAAGATGCTGGGCCTGTGCAATCCCCACAACCCCCTGGGCAAGGTCTACCCCATGGAGGACCTGGACCACATCCTCAGTCTGTCGGAGAAGTATGGCTTCTATATCATGAACGACGAGATCTGGTCGGACATTGTCTACTCCGACGCCCAGTTCAACAGTATTCTAAAGCTTGGCAACGAGCGCAACGCCCGGACCCTCAGCGTCTTCGGCTTCTCCAAGAGCTTCGGCATCGCCGGTCTGCGTGCCGGCTGCATCTACTGTCCCAACGAGGAGACCTTTGAGAAGGTGGTAGCCGCCAGTCTTACCGACACCACCATCGGCGGCGTCGACGCCCTGGCCCAGGTGGCCGGACAAGCCTGTGTGGAGAAGGCCTACTACTGGGTCGACGGCTTTGTGGCCCAGATGCAGAAGAACCGCGACTATGCCCTGGAGCGCATCAGCAAAATGTCCGGCATCACCTGCCACAAGCCCCAGGCCACCTTTGTTCTCTTCCCCGACGTCCACGAGGTCGGCATGGACCCGGTAGACTTGGTGACATACCTGCGCGAGAAGCACAAGTTGTCCATCGTCCCCGGCGGCGAGCAGTTCTTCGGTCCCGGAAGCGCCGGGCATATCCGCATCTGCCTTGCCACCAGCCATGAGCTGCTGGAGGAGGGCCTAAACCGGCTGGAAAAGGGCCTGCAGGAGATCATGACCAACAAACAGTAATCCGCCCCATCTGTCGTATGGGAATGTAATGGGAAGAGGAGTGCAGTGTTATGATTAAGATTTTGATTGCGCTGCTATATATTGCAGCCATACTGTTCATCGGTATCCGTGCAGGCAAGCACGTCAAATCCGCCGACGGCTTCGCCGTCAATGATCGCAACACCCCCTTCTGGACCAACGTATTTTCCATGTCCTCGGCCTGGATCGGTGCCGGTTCCACCCTGGGCTGTGCCAGCACGTGCTACGCCTACGGCATTTCCGGCTTCTACCTGTCCATCGGCGTCGGTATCGGTGCCATTCTGGCCAGCCTGGTCTTCTCAGAAAAGATCCGGGCAGAAAACGTCACCACCATCCCGGAGCTGATCCGCAATCGCTTGGGTACCCGCTGTGCCAATCTGCTGGCTCTGCTGAGCATTTTCCAGGTGTTCTCCATCGTGGCTTCTCAGATCCGTTCCCTAGGCACTATCCTCAATATGTTTGTTCCCTCTCTGAGCCTGCTGGTTTCCATGATCCTCATGACCGTGGTCATGCTGATCTACACCGTTATCGGCGGCATGGCCGCTGCGGCCAAAACCGACCGCCTCAACATCGCTCTAATGGTTCTGTCCGTTATGATTATTCTGCCCATCATCGCTCTGATGAAGATGGACAGCGTGGGCACCATGGTCTCCGCCCTCAAGAGCAACTCCCCCGATATGCTGAAGGTAGGCACCACCGTGGGCTGGGGCACCATGATCTCCTCCGGCCTGTATTTCTGCACTAGCGGCATGCTCAACAGCGAAAACTTCCTGCGTATCTGCAGCGCCCGCAGCGCCAAGGAGGCCCGTAATGCCTCTCTGACCGCCACACTGATGATCTACTTCCCCTACCTACTGTTTGCCAGTTTTATTGGACTTGCCGGTACAGTTCTGGTCAGCGATCTGGGCACCGCCGACTCCATTTTGCCCGCCATGATCAACCAACTGACCACCCCCTTCATCGGCGCCATCCTGCTTGCCGCCCTGCTAGCCGCCGTCATGGGTACCGCCGCCTCCGTCACCATGCTGGCCTCCGTTACCATTTCCAGAGACGTCATCGGCCGGTTCAAGACAGATATGACCGACCGGCAGATGCTGACCACCCAGCGGGTGCTGATGGTTGTTGTGGCCGCCCTGGGCCTTTTGGTGGGCTACTTCGGTTCCTCTATCGTCACTATCATGGAGGATGTTGGCGCACCCTGCGGCGCCGCCCTAGTCCCCATCTTCTGCGGTCTGTTCTTCTGGGGCAAGAAGATGAACTCCAAGGGCTGTCTCATTACCATCGTCGTGGCCGTGGTTTCCACTCTGGTTTACTGGGCCGTCGGTTCTCCCTTGGGCATTAGCCACTTCCTGTTTGGCCTGATTTGCTCCACCATCACCATGTTCATTGCAAACTCCATCTGCTACAAGCCCGAGCTTGCGACCAATGCCTGAGTAATTCGATAGAAGGAAAGAAGGTTATTATATGGGCATCATTGACTATATCATCATCGCCATCGGCTGCGGTCTTGGCATTGCCGTGTTCTACAATATGATCAAGGAAATGGTGAAGGGCGGCTAAAACCCGCCAGACGCAAGAAAGCTCGGATCTGCAGGTCCCGATTGTCTTGCTAGTCTATCAAAGAACCCCTGTTTTCATCATGTGAAAACAGGGGTTCTGGTCATATTTTGAGGAACAACAGCTAATCTACTTGCCCTTTCCGTTTTGCGGATGGCCCCCACAACATCTAGAAACTCTTTCCAGATATGAGTGGTCATCACCCTTCACCCTTTCTCATTGGCTCCGTATTAGTATTTACATGGACAGGATTTGTGCACGGTCTTCCATCGTCGTAGCAATAGTATGGCTCCAATTTTTCACACAGCCATTCATAGTCCATAACTTTTTCTGCTCCCGAAGCAGATAATATTTGGGGAACAGTGCTTCCAGATCTGTTATAGCCGCTTCTTTATTCAAATCCTTTCCCCATTGCTCCATATAGTGTACCCCCATTTCTGATACTATTTTATCAGATATGGGGGCACTTGGAAAATTCTTGACAGCCTGAAAAGAGCGTGCTGCCCAACGGCAGCACGCTCTTCTGCTTTTTACTCAGCCCACCAGAGCCTTGCCCAGATCCCGGCAGGCGTCGGCGGCATCGGCATTGGGGGAATCGTGGGCGATCACCGGCTCGTCAGCCATCCGGCAGCCCAGGCTCTCGCACTCCTCCGCCCAGGTACGCATCCACTCGCCGTCTCCCCAGCCGTAGGAGCCGAAGAGGCCGATGGTCTTGCCCCCCAGGCTGCCCTTGACAGCGTCAAACATGGGCTGGAACTCCCCTTCCTCCAGCTGCTCGGCCCCCATGGAGGGACATCCGAAGGCGATGGCGTCGTAGCCGCTCACCAGATCGGGCGTAAAGAGGGCGGGAGGCAGCAGGTCGGCCTGACCGCCGGCAGCCGCAATCCCCTCCTCCACCAGCTTGGCCATGGCCTCGGTGTTTCCGGTGCCGCTCCAATAAACCACTGCGATCTTGCTCATCTGAATCTTCCTTTCTGAATCATCTTACTTATGCCGCCACGGTCAGCTGTCTCAGGGTGGCCCCTGCCGCAAACCGACGGCGGTAAACATTGGTACACTCTTTGAACCGGCGGAACTGCCGCTGGGCCTCTCCGGGATCGCCGTAGCACTTCCAGCAGCCGCAGAGGGTGAAGTTCTTCCCCTTGTGGCGGATGAAGCCCTTCACGTCGGAGAGCGGATATCCCAGAAATACCCCGATCTCATGGGGGAACTCCCCCTCCAGGCACAAACGGGTGGCCAGCTGACGCAGGCAGCCCCGGCTCTCCGTCCAGGGCTCATACCCCATCTCCCGGAGAAAGGCACGGTGGTCCGGCTGGTTCAGCAGCCCCGCCAGGTCCTCCTTCCGGTAGAGGTAGACCAGATAGGCCCCCGTCCTTCGGCAGCCCTTCAGCAGGGTGAGCACCAGTCCTCGCCCCTCCAGCTCCCGGCGGCAGGCGAGAAATTCCCCGGCAAAGTCTCCCCCCTCCTGGGGCTGGAATCGAAACAGACTGGCGGGCTTCAGTCCCGCCAGGGTGGGAGAGCCATGTTCAACAAGGGCGGCTTGCAGGGACATCTTTGGTGCTCCTTTCGCAGTTAGTATATACTAACCATATCGCTTCATTTTTGGTTAGCTATCGCTAACCACTCCATAAAAATACCATACTTCCCCTCCCCTGTCAACCCCTTTTTTGCGTTTCCCTCCGCTTGACGACGGCGGCCCGTCCTGCTACAATTTGCTACAGCAATGTCTGCTGAATAAACCGCGATGCGGTTTATTCGCGCGGAGGCAGCCGCGCAATTTCATAAAAACAGCTCGAAGTGGCCGTTTTTATGAAATTCAACCATTGTTGCAATGCGTATTTCTGTTGGCGCGTCTCAACGCACCAACGGAAGGCGCAATTTTTTGGACGATCACGTCCAAAAAATTTGCGCCTTGAACAAAGCCAACCAACCTTGAAAGTTGATATTTCCAGGCATTTGGCTTTGTGCAGTACGCATTACAGCAATGTAAAGGAGCGAGTTGTTTGATCGTATCGCTTGCCCCCATGGAGGGGCTGACCACAGTTTACTACCGGCAGGCCCTGGCCCGCTGGTTCGGCGGGGTGGATCGGTACTTCACCCCCTTTCTCACCCCCACTCAGGACCACCGCTTCACCAAGCGGGAATTGCGGGAGATCCTGCCGGAGCACAACGAAGGACTCCCCACGGTGCCCCAGCTGCTCACCCGAAACGGGGAGGATTTTCTCTGGGCGGCGGGAGAGCTGGCTGCCATGGGCTACCGGGAGGTCAACCTGAACCTGGGTTGTCCCTCAGGCACGGTGGTGGCCAAGGGCAAGGGCTCCGGCTTTCTGGGCCATCCGGCGGAGCTGGACGCCTTTCTGGATGAGATTTTTTCAAAGGCCCCCTGCGCCCTCTCCATCAAGACCCGGATCGGCCTGAAGGACCCGGCGGAGTTCCCCACCCTGCTGGCCATCTACCGAAAATATCCTGTGGCGGAACTAATCGTCCACCCCCGGGTACGCACCGATATGTATAAGAACACTCCCCGATGGGACTACTTCGGGGCGGCGCTGGAGGACTCCCCCTTCCCGGTGTGCTACAATGGGGACATCTACACCCCCGACGATGCCGCCAGGCTCCAGGCCGCCTTCCCGGCGGCAGAGCGGCTCATGCTGGGCCGGGGGCTGGCCGGAGACCCCGCCCTGGCCCGCCGCCTCAAGGGTGGATCTGCCGCCAACAAGAAGGAACTGGCCGGATTTGTGGACCAGGTGTATGAGAGCTACGCAGAGGCCTTCGGCAGCCGCCGCAACGCCATGCTGCGGATGAAGGAGGTCTGGTTTTACCTGATCCGCCTGTTTCTGGAGGGGGACAAGCTGTCCAAGGCCATCAAGAAGGCACGGGACCCCCTGGACTATGAGGCGGCGGTGCGCTCCGTCTTTTCGGACCTGGAGCTCTCCCCCGTCCTCCGGCCCGACTGGTGAGGTCCATGGAATACTGGGTCTACATCCTCCGGTGTGCCGACGGCAGCCTGTACACCGGTACCGCCGCCGACGTGGATAAGCGGGCGGCGGTCCACAACTCCGGCAGAGGGGCCAAATACACCCGCTCCCGCCTGCCGGTGGAGGTGGTCTACCGGGAGGCCTGTCCTGACAAGGGGGCGGCTCTCCGGCGGGAATACGCCATCAAGCAGCTGCGTCGGCGGGACAAGCTGGCGCTCATCGCAGATTATCAAAGAAAGCTGGGATCTTTTATGAAAAAAGCGGCATTTATCGGCGCAGGCAACATGGGCGGCGCCCTCATCCAGGCGGCCTGCCAGGCCATTGGCCCGGACCAGGTGGTCATTACCGACCACACTTACGCCAAGGCGGAGGAACTGGCCGGAACGCTGGGCTGCACCGTGGTTCAGGACAACGGAGATGCCCTCCGGCAGGCCGAGTACGTCTTTCTGTGCGTCAAGCCCCAGGTGATGGAGGGCGTGGTAAAGGCCCTAGTCCCCGCCCTGCGGGCCAAGCCGGACACCGTACTGGTGACCATCGCCGCCGGCATTCAGATTTCCACCCTGCGGGGCTGGCTGGGAGAGCTGGACTTCTCCCCCGCTATCCTGCGGATCATGCCCAACACCCCCGCCTCCATCGGCATGGGGATGCTGGCCCTCACCGGCGAGCCGGGGGCCAGGGAGGAGCACTATCAGGCCGTGGAGGCCATTCTGGCCAAGGCGGGCCGGGTGGAACGGCTGGCGGAGGGTCAGATCGACGCCTTTTCCGCCGTGGCAGGCTGCGGCCCCGCCTTCGTCTATCCCTTTATCGAGGCTCTGGCCGATGGGGCGGTGAAGGTGGGCCTGCCCCGGCAGCAGGCCATGGTGTACGCCGCCCAGATGGTGCTGGGCTCCGCCGCCATGGTGCTGGAGAGCGGCAAGCACCCCGGCCAGCTGAAGGATGAGGTGTGCTCCCCCGGCGGCTCCACCATTGCCGGTGTGGCCGCCCTGGAGGCCCGGGCCTTCCGCTCCGCCGCCATTGAGGCGGTGGAGGCCGCCTACCACAAGACAGTGGATCTGGGGAAGGTGTAACAACTCCATAAACAGAAAACCAGGGTGCGCCGTAAGGCACACCCTGGTTTTTTACGCTTATTCCGCTGTAATAACGGCCTTCTCCCCGTCCGACGTGGCGTGGATGGCGGAGATGGGATGGAGGTAGCTGTCGATGAGCTTGGTGGCGATGTCGTCCTCCAGGTCCTTCTGAATCTGGCGGCGCAGGTTGCGGGCGCCGTAGGTCTGGGAGTAGGACTTGCGGACCAGGTGGTCCAGCAGAGCATCGTCCCAGGTGAAGGTGATGCCCTTCTCCTTGAGGGTATCCCGCAGCTCACCCAGCATGATGGCGGCGATGGCCTTGAAGTTGTCCTCGGTGAGCTTGTTGAAGTAGACGATCTCGTCCACCCGGTTGATGAACTCAGGCCGCAGGAAGGACTCCAGGGCCTTCATGGCCCGCTCCCTCCCCTGCTGGTCGGCGGTACGGCCGAAGCCCACGCTGCCGGCGGAGGTACGGGCGTCGCTGCCCGCGTTGGAGGTCATAACGATGACGGTGTTCTCGAAATTCACGTTGCGGCCCTGAGCGTCGGTGATGTGTCCGTCGTCCAGAATCTGGAGCAAAATGTTGAGCACATCGGGATGGGCCTTCTCGATCTCATCAAAGAGGATGACGCAGTAGGGCTTGCGGCGCACCTTCTCGGTGAGCTGGCCGGCCTCGTCATAGCCCACATAGCCCGGGGGCGAGCCAATGATGCGGGAAACGGCGAACTTCTCCATAAACTCCGACATATCCAGCCGGATGAGGGACTCGGGAGAGTGGAACATATCCATGGCCAGCCGCTTGACCAGCTCGGTCTTGCCCACGCCGGTAGAGCCCACAAAGATGAAGGACACCGGCTTGCGCTTGGAGGCGATGCCCACCCGGCCGCGGCGAACGGCGGCAGCCACGGCGTGGACCGCCTCGTCCTGGCCGATGAGGTGCTCGCGCAGCCGGTCCTCCAGCTTGGCCAGGCGCTCATACTCGGCCTCCTGGATCTGGCTGGCGGGGATCTTGGTCCACAGTTCGATGACCCGGGCCAGGTGCTCCACCGTCAGGGGCGGGGCACTCTGGGCGTCCAGCTTGCTCAGCTCGTCCTGAAGCTGGATCTCCCGGCTCTTGATGGCGGCCAGCCGCTCGTAGTCCTTGCTGCTGCCCTGGTCGGCCATCAGCTTCTCCCGCTCGGCGGCCAGGTTGTCCAGTTCCTTGCGGAAGTTGGCCTGACGGCGTTCGTTGGCCCCCAGGGCCTCGGTGGTGGCGGGATTGCCCATGAGGGAATCGTGCTCGGCGGTGAGCTTGTTCAGCTCCCGGCGGATCTCGCCCTGGCGGCTCTCGTTGTTCTTTAGAGCGGTCTGGCGCTTGTAGTCCCGGTCGTTGGCCTCTACCATCAGGTTCTCCCGCTCCTGACCCAGGGACTCCAGCTCCTTCTTCACCTCCACCTCACGGGCCAGGGCCTTGTTGTGGAGGTTCACATCGGAGCAGGCCTCATCAATGAGGTCGATGGCCTTGTCGGGCAGGAAGCGGTCGGTGATATACCGCTCGCTCATGGTCACCGCCAGGCGGCACATCTCAGGAGAGATGGAGACGAAGTGGTACTTCTCATAGTAGGGGGCGATGCCCTTGATGATCTTGATGCTGTCCTCAATGGAGGGCTCCTCCACCATCACCGGCTGGAACCGCCGCTCCAGGGCGGAGTCCTTCTCAATGTATTTACGGTACTCGGTGAGGGTGGTGGCGCCGATGACCTGGATCTCCCCCCGGCTGAGGGCGGGCTTGAGGATATTGGCGGCGTTCATGGACCCCTCGGCGTCGCCGGCGCCCACGATGTTGTGGACCTCGTCGATCACCAGGATGATGTTGCCCAGCTTCTTGATCTCCTCAATCAGGCCCTTCATGCGGCTCTCAAACTGGCCCCGGAACTGGGTGCCCGCCACCAGGGCGGTCAGGTCCAGCAGGTAGACCTCCTTGTCCAGCAGCTTGTAGGGTACGTCCCGCTGGTAAATCTTCTGAGCCAGGCCCTCGGCGATGGCGGTCTTGCCCACGCCAGGCTCGCCGATGAGGCAGGGGTTGTTCTTCTGCCGGCGGTTGAGGATCTGGATGGTGCGCTGGATCTCCTCGTCCCGACCGATGATCTTGTCCAGCTTGCCCTCGGCAGCCTTCTGGGTCAGGGAGATGCAGTAGTTCTCCAAAAACTTCCGTTTGGGGGGCTTGTCGCCCTTCTTGTCCTTATCCGCCCGTTCAGAGCGGTTATTCTCCCGCTCGGGGGGCTGGTTCTGGGGGTTCTGGGCCCCGCCGCCGAACAGCTTGTTCAGGAAGGGGAAGGTGGCGGTCTTGCCCTCGTCTTCCTCGTCCTGGTCGCCGTCGTCGCTGGGCACCAGGCCCTCCATGCCCTCGGCTCCCCCGAAGGCGGACATCATTTCGTTGGTCAGTCCCTCCAGGTCCTCGTCGGTGATGCCCATCTTCTGCATCATATCTTCCACGGGCTTAATGCCCATTTCCTTGGCGCACTTGAGGCACAGCCCCTCACTCTTGGTGGTGCCGCCCTCCATCTTCTGAATGAAGATGACGGCCACATTCTTATGACATCTGGTACAAAGTGTGGGTTGCATATATGTTCAGCTCCTTTGACGGGGACGGTCCCATGGGGGCCCTCTCCCCGGAGAGATGATTCTAATCTGAAATTATGAACTGGGTATGAATCAGGCCGGCTTTCTTTCCCGCATGGCCTTGCAATACTGATACACGTACCCTGCCAGCGCCAGCAGCGTCAGTGCCAGCGCTCCGCCGATCATAGCGGTACGCCCCGCTCTGGGGATGGCGGGGAACAGCATCAGGGCCACGCACACCACAAAGAACACGCCGGTGGACAGCTTGCCCAGCCAGTTGGAGGGGATCACATCCCCCAGACGGCGATACATGAGATAACCGCCGATGGCCATGCACAGCTCCTTGCAGAAAAACACGATCACCGCCCACAGGGGGATGATACCGTCCACTGTAATGCAGATAATAACCGTAAAGGTCATCCACTTGTCAGCGGCAGGGTCCAGAATGCGGCCCAGCTTACTGATCTGGTTAAAGTGGCGGGCGATCCAGCCGTCGGCGATATCGGTCACAAAGGCCACCAGATAGATGAGGGCCGCCCAGGTATGGGCGTCCGGTATGGGCTGGAAAAACACCACCGCGAACACCGGCACCAGAAACAGCCGGAACAGGGACAGAATATTGGGGACTGTCATGTCGATTCACCTGAATTTCTCTCTTTTTCTCAGATCGCTGCCGATCACACACCGGAAAGCAGGCTCAGGGGGTTGGTGGTCATGAAGAATTTCAGCAGCACCGTGTGCTCCACCGTCTCCGCCGGGATCAGATTACCCATGAACTGAATGGCCCAGGCGGCGATAAACAGGATCAGGCAGCCCTGGAGCAGGCCGAATACCGCGCCCAGGGTCTTATTCAGGAAGTGGAGCACCGGCAGGCGGGCCACCAGGTCCAGGGCCCGGCTTACGATCTTCCACAAAATGAGAATGACCACAAAACCCACCAGGAACAGGATGAGATAGGCCGCCGACTGGGCGATGGCTGCCGCCACTTTGGCGGCGGCGCTGGCGGCCACCTCGGTCATACCGTTCTCCACCGCCTGGTTGACGCTGTTGATCAGGGGCTCATAGAAGCCCATGTCACGCAGGGCGTTGAGCACGTCCTGAAGAGGCAGGGTATCCGGGGTGGGTGCTCCCTCCCCTGTCTGGCCGTTCTCCTCCAGGCTGGCCTGGATCTGCTGGTCCAGCTGCTCCTCGATGGCGGCGGCAAATTTGGGCTCCAGGGCATCAGCCACCATGGGTGACAGGGTACGGGCCAGCACGCCGGCGCCGCCGAAGGCGATCAGCACACCGATCAGGCCGCACAGGGACAAAACCAGTCCCCGCTTGATGCCCAGCAGCACAAAAACCGCCAATATTGCCACAACGATCAATTCAAATACGATTGCCATAGGGTTCCTCCGATTTTACTGGGGCAGGTAGACCCGCGCGGTGTCGTTGCCGATAAGCAGCACGCTGCCGTCGGTGCGCTGGAGCACCTTGCGGGCACTCTGGGTCCCTTCCAGGGAATGATAGACCGACAGATCCTGGTCGTAAATGTTCATCTGATCCGCGGTCAGCAGGCTGATATACCGCCCGGCCGCCGAGATGGACAGCACCTGCTCGTCCAGAGCCAGGCTTGCCCGGGTCTCTCCCTGGGTGTCCACCACTACCAGCTCAGCAGTGCTGCCCGCCCGGTACTTGCCCAGCAGCAGAACGGCGGTGCCGTCACCCGCCAGGGAAAAGCCCTTCAGGTAGCGGTCGGAATAGGAATAGCTGCCCGTCAGGGCGGCGGAATCGTCCAGATGATAGACCTCGTCCTCACCCAGGGCCCAAATTCCGCTGCTGTCCCAGGTCATGTCCAGGATCACCTGGCCGCCCACTGTACCGGTGGCCTGGGGGGATGCGTCGGAAGCGGCGCCCGCAGTGGGATAGAGTTCCACCTGACTGGTGAAGGTACCGTCGGTGAGACCCATGGTGAGCACCGCCACCGTGCTGTTGTCCGGCGACAGGGCGGCATCCATGATAAAACGGCTGGACAGGCTCACCTGCATCTGGGGCTGGAACTGGCTGTCGTACACCGTGACCACGCCCTTATAGCCGCTCTCCTGGGTCACCGTCACCATCCAGCCCTTTCCGTTCACGTCGGCGGAAAGCACCTTCTCATCCTCCGCCAGCTCCAGGCCGAAGGCCTCCTCCCGGTTCCGGCAGGCCAGCAGGGTCTGTCCCCCGGCGTCGTAGGCCAGAGCGGTGGACCCGGCGGCCACCGCCACCGGATGCTCCATGGCAACGGTACGGTTCACATATACCTGGCCGCTGGCCGAATAGAGCCGCACGCCGGTTGTGGAACACACCAGCAGGTCGCCGTCCAGGCTGGCAAAGGTGCTCGTACTGTCCCCGTCGAAGGGGAAGGACTCAGCCTGGCCTCCGTCTCCCCGCTCCAGATCCCGGTAGGTGAACCACCGCTTGATGAAGTCAAAATTCAGTTTATCATAGTTGACGATGAGGAAGATGGCGCCCAGCACCATGACCACCGTGAGCAGAAAGGCCAGCAGCCGCAGCACCACATTGGGCCGCTTCTCCTCCTTACGGGAGGGATTGGCGTCCTTGTCCTCGTTCAGTCTATGCGCCTTCTTGGAAATTATGTGGCGAGGCATTACAACACATCCTCATGGTACCATAGCTTTGTCATGTACAGGCCGCCGGCGGGTACCGTGGGGCCTGCGGCGGTACGATTCCTGCCCTCCAGAATGGCGGGCACGTCGTCGGGAGAGAACTTGCCCTCGGCGGCATAGACACAGGTGCCCACCATGGCCCGCACCATGTTGTACAGGAAACCGTCGGCACACACCTTACATTCGATCATCAGACCGCTGCGGGTGATATTGAAGTAGTGGACCGTCCGCACAGTGGTGCGGGTCTCGGTGCCCACACTGCGGACGGCGGCAAAGTCGTGAGTACCCACAAAGTGGGAGGCCGCCCGCCCCATGATCCCCTCGTCCAGGTGCTTGGGGTAGAACCAGGCCCGGTCCACATAGAAGGCATTGCGGATATGGGAGTTGTAGATCCGGTAGGTGTATTCCTTTTTCACACAGGAGCCAATGGCGTTGAACTCCTCCGGCACCTCGGTGGCCTTCACCACCACGATGTCGTCGGGCAGCCGGGTATTCACCGCCAGGGGCAGCCGGTCGCAGGGAATGCGGGAGGTGGTGCGGAAGTTGGCCACATAGGTCTCTGCGTGGACCCCGGCGTCGGTGCGGCCCGCGCCGGTACACTTCACCGGATGGCCCACCACCGTGGCCAGGGCCTTCTCCAGAGTCTCGGCCACGGTGACGGCGTTCTTCTGAACCTGCCAGCCGTGGTAGGCCGTGCCCACATACATCAATCTTAACGCAATATTTCTCATAAGTCCTTCAGTAAATCTTAAATTTTGGTAAAAATTGTGGTGCCTCACCAACCGTAGTGGGCCAGTACGCCGATACCCACACACAGGGCCACCGACAGCAGCAGGGCAAGAATGTCCACGCCCTTCATCTTCAGCTGGCGCAGGCGGGTGCGTCCGCTGCCGCCGTGGTAGCACCGGCACTCCATGGCCACCGCCAGCTCGTCGGCCCGGCGGAAGGCGGAAATGAACAGGGGCACCAGCAGAGGCACCAGGGCGCGGGCCTTGCGGATCAGGTTGCCGCTGTCGAAATCGGCGCCTCTGGCCTTCTGAGCAGACATGATCTTGTCGGTCTCCTCAATGAGGGTGGGGATGAACCGCAGAGCGATGGACATCATCATGGCCAGTTCATGGATGGGCACCCGGATCACCTTCAGGGGGCTGAGCAGCTTCTCCAGGCCGTCGGTGAGCATAATGGGCGAGGTGGTGTAGGTCAGCAGGAAGGTGCAGGTGATGAGCATCATGATCCGCAGGATCATGAACACCGCCGCCCGGATGCCCTCGGCGTAGATGGTAAACACCCACCAGGACACCAGTGGTTCTCCCTGACCGGGGGTAAAGAACAGGTTCAGAATGGCGGTGATCAGGATAATGATGAAGATGGGCTTCATGCCCCGCAGAATGCTCTTGAGCCCCACCTTGGAAATGGCGATGAGGGCGGCCAGCAGCACCAGCAAAATGGCGTAGGTCACCACATTGGCGGCCAGGAACAGGGCCACGATATAGGCGATGGTTCCGATCAGCTTGGTACGGGGGTCCAGCCGGTGGATGATGGTCTTGCCGGGGAAATACTGTCCCAGAGTGATGTCTTTCAGGGCCATCTTATTCCCCCTCCTTTCGGGCCATCGCCGCCAGAATGGCGTCTCTGGCCTGTTGGATGGTATACACCGAGGGGTCGATGTCCACTCCCATGGCACGCAGCCGGTGGAACACCCGGGTCATGGCGGGCACGCCCAGCCCCATGCGCTCCAGCTCGTCCCCGTGGGCAAATACCTCCCGGGGAGCGCCGGAGAAGGGGATCCTGCCGTCGTTGACCACTACGATGCGGTCCACCGTCCGGGCCATCTCCTCCATGGAGTGGGAGACGATGATGATGGTGGCGTTCTTGGCCACATGGTAGTCGTGGATGTTGCCCAGAATGGACTCCACGCCCACCGGGTCCAGACCGGCGGTGGGCTCGTCCAAAATAAGCACCGAGGGCTCCATGGCAATGACGCCGGCAATGGCAACCCGGCGCTTCTGACCGCCGGAGAGCTCAAAGGGGGACTTCTCCAGAGTCTCCTCCTTCAGGCCCACAAACTGGGCGGCCTGCCGCACCCGGCGGTCGATCTCGTCGGGCTCCAGCCCCATGTTGCCGGGGCCGAAGGCGATATCCTTATAAACGGTCTCCTCAAAGAGCTGATACTCGGGGTACTGGAACACCAGTCCCACCTGAAAGCGGGTCTGGCGGGTACGCTCCTTGCTCTCCCAGATGTCCTTGCCCTCAAAGAGCACTCTGCCCGAGGTGGGCTTTAACAGGCCGTTGAGGTGCTGGATCAGGGTGGATTTGCCCGAGCCGGTGTGACCAATGATGCCCAGGTACTCCCCGCGGTAGGCGGTGAAGTCCACATCCACCAGGGCCCCGTGTTCAAAGGGGGTGCCGGCGGAATAGATATGACTCAGGCGCTCCGTCTGAATAATCGGTTCCAATTTGCTTCAGTCCTTTATCACAATGGTGCATTCCTCTTAGGGTGCATCTGATAAGTCGGGGTGCCCGAAATTTCAAGCAAAAATTTTGTCAGGCAACGAACTTTTATGCAGGAATCCTGGGCGGATTTCAAATAAAAATTCGGAAGCATGGCGAAATTTGGGCTGAAAGAGCGGGTGCCAAGACTTTTCAGATACACCCTACAAGGTAACGCCCTGGTTCAGCAGCTGATACAATTCCTGGGCGCACGCCTCGTCGCTGAGGGCGTCCAGGGAGACGTCCGCCCCTGCCTTCCGCAGTTCCCACAGAAGCTCGGTGGTCTCGGGTACGGTGAGGCCCACTTCCTTCAGCGCCTCCACCTGCTGGAATACCTCCCGGGGGGCGCCGTCGGCAATGACCTTGCCCCGGGCCATGACCACCAGACGGTCGGCCTGAGCGGCTTCGTCCATGTGGTGGGTGATGAGCACCACCGTCACCCGGTCGGTGCGGTTAAGTTCCTTGATCGTCTTCAAGACCTCCGCCCGACCGATGGGGTCCAGCATGGCAGTGGGCTCGTCCAGCACGATGCACCGGGGCTGCATGGCGATGACGCCGGCAATGGCCACCCGCTGCTTCTGGCCGCCGGAGAGCAGATGGGGGGCGTGCTCCCGGTATTCATACATCCCCACCGCCTTCAGGGCGTCGTCCACCCGGCGGCGGATCTCCTCCGGGGGTACTCCCAGGTTCTCCGGAGCGAAGGCCACGTCCTCCTCCACCACGTTGGCAACGATCTGGTTGTCCGGGTTCTGGAACACCATGCCCACGGTGCGCCGGATGCCCAGCAGCTTGGCCTCATCGGCGGTGTCGATCCCGTCCACATACACCTTGCCGCCGGAGGGCAGCAAAATGGCGTTCAGGTGCTTGGCCAGGGTGGATTTCCCCGAACCGTTATGGCCCAGCACCGCCACGAAGGTACCCTCCTGGATCTGGAGGTCCACCCCGTCCAGCACCACCGGAGAGGGGCCTTCCCCATCGTCATAGCGGAAGTGCAGATCCTTTGTCTCAAGAATGGTCTGTCCCATAGTCTCTCCTTTTTAGTCGCACAGCCAGCGGCCGGTAGCGCCGCAGGGCAGCGCCAGGCCGGTGGCAGTCACCCGCAGGCCCAGTTCCTGGCTGTCGGTATGGCCGCCGTGCTTCCGGGCCACCAGGGTCTCCAGCAGATAGGTGAGCACCGAGGGAGCCAGGCCGGTGGTGTAGGAGTTGATGAGGAAGAACAGAGGGTTGTCCGACAGCACCCCGGTCACCAGCTCCACAAAGGGGAACAGGTTCTCCTCCAGCTTCCAGATCTCGCCGGAGGGGCCCCGTCCATAGGAGGGCGGGTCCATAATGACAGCGTCATACTTCCGTCCCCGGCGGATCTCCCGCTCCACAAACTTGCCGCAGTCGTCCACGATCCAGCGGATGGGCGCGTCGCCCAGGCCGGAGGAAGCGGCATTCTCCCGGGCCCAGCTTACCATGCCACGGGCGGCGTCCACATGGCACACGCTGGCCCCCGCCGCGGCGCAGGCCACGGTGGCTCCGCCGGTGTAGGCAAACAGGTTGAGCACGCTGATGGGCCGGCCGGCGGAACGGATACGCTCCATGGCAAAGTCCCAGTTGGCGGCCTGCTCAGGGAACAGGCCGGTGTGCTTGAAGTTCATGGGCTTGATGTTAAAGGTAAGCTCCTGATAGCCCAGCGTCCACCGCTCGGGCAGGGCCTTTTTCACCCAGCGCCCGCCGCCGGTGGAGGAGCGCTGATACCGGGCGTCATACCGGTTCCAGCCGGGATGACGCCCCTCAGGGCGCCAAATAGCCTGGGGGTCGGGCCGCACCAGGGTAAACTTACCCCAGCGCTCCAGCCGCTCTCCCCCGCCGCAGTCCAGCAGTTCATAGTCTTTCCATCCGTCAGAGACCCACATAGTCATCCTCCCGGTCATTGTTGTCATAATCATCCTATTATATCATTGTGGTACAGTTGAGTCAACGAAAAGAGCGGATTGTGTTATGGAGAAAACTGTGATAAAATAGGAGATGATTTTGTGGAAACGAGGTGTCCCTATGAGCGCCACTGAGCTTCAGTTTCGTACCGCCACCTTCGGCGGCTTTCAGAAGCAGGATGTGTTGAGTTATATTGAATCCTCCAACCAGGCCCACGTGGAAAAGCTGGCCCAGCTCCAGCGGGAGTGGGAGGATCTGGCGGCCGAGAAGGAGTCGTTGGCGGCCCAGGCCGGGCAAGCCAAGGAGCAGGCCGAAACGCTGGCCAAGGAAAAGGAGTCTCTGACCGCCCGGCTGGATGAGGCTCGCAAGGAGGCGGAGGCGCTGCGCGCCCAGCTGGACCAGGCCCGCAGGGAGGCGGAAGAGACCGCCGCCCGGCTGGCCGACGCCAACGCCCGGCTGACCCAGGCCGAGCCCGACGCCGCCGCCTATCAGCAGGTAAAGGACCGCACCGCCGGCATCGAGCTGGAGGCCCACTGCCGGGCCCAGGAGATCCAGCGGGAGGCGGAGGAGAAGGTCCGCCGGGCCCACACCGAGGTGGAGCAGTGGCTCCACAAGGTGCAGGCAGGCTACGATCTGCTGCGCTCTGACATGGACGGGGCCATCTCCCGCACCGGTCAGGAGCTGGACAAGCTGCGTCAGATGCTGGAGCAGCTCTCCTCCAACTTCAGCAGTCAGGACGAGCACCTGCGCAAGCTGGCTCAGGACTGCGCGGATCAATTCGCGCCCCCCGCGCCCCTGCCCCTGGATGAGAAATAAGAACCCCGCCGCACGGGCATGGGAGAGGGAGCCGGAAGGTCCCCTCTCTTCTGCTGTTGCCCTGCCGCCCGCCGGCGTCATTCTGTAGTTTGTGGAAGGAGTGCATCCCTTTGGCAAAATCCTCCGGAGCACGCACTAAAGTCACAGTCAAAACCTCGGCCCGTATGTCCAAAAAGGGTCCTCTCAGCCCTGAGACCCTGCGGAAACTGGACGCCTGGTGGCGGGCCTCCAACTATCTGGCCGCCGGCCAGCTCTACCTGCGGGACAATCCCCTGCTTCGCGTCCCTCTGAAGCCGGAGCACCTGAAGCACGCTCCGGTGGGCCACTGGGGCACGGTGCCGGGCCAGAACTTTATCTATACCCACCTCAACCGGGTCATCACCCGGTATGATCTGAACATGATCTATGTCTGCGGCCCCGGCCACGGCGGCGCCGCCGTACTGGCCCAGACCTATCTGGAGGGCACCTACAGCGAGATCTACCCCAACGTAAGCCAGGACGAGGAGGGTATGCGCAAGCTGTTCCAGCAGTTTTCCTTCCCCGGCGGCGTGGGCAGCCACTGTGCCCCCGACACTCCCGGCTCCATCAACGAGGGCGGCGAGCTGGGCTATTCCCTGGCTCACGCCTTCGGCGCCGTCATGGACAACCCGGACCTGATCGCCGCCTGTGTGGTGGGCGACGGCGAGGCGGAGACCGCTCCCCTGGCCGCCGCCTGGCACGGCAACAAATTCCTGGACCCGGTGGGAGACGGCGCGGTGCTCCCCATCCTCCATCTCAACGGCTATAAGAACGCCACCCCCTCTCTCTTTGCCCGCATTTCCGAACAGGAGGTAGAGGATTACTTCAAGGGCTGCGGCTGGACGCCCCGCTTTGTGGAGGGAGACGACCCGGCCCAGATGCACCAGAAGATGGCGGCCGCCCTGGACTGGGCGGTGCGCGAGATCCAGCGCATCCAGGAGAGCGCCCGCTCCTTTGGGGAGACCGAGCGTCCCCGGTGGCCCATGGTGGTATTCCGCTCCCCCAAGGGCTGGACCTGCCCCAAGGAGGTGGACGGGACCACCCTGGAGGGCACCAGCCGGGTCCATCAGCTGCCCCTGGCGGTGGATGACGCGCACCCGGCGCAGCTGCCCCTGCTGGAGGAGTGGCTGCGCGGCTACCGCCCGGAGGAACTCTTTGACGAGGCGGGAGCCCCCGTCTCCGCTCTGCGCTCCCTGGCGCCCCAGGGAACGCGGCGGATGGGCTCCAACCCCCACGCCAACGGCGGCCTGCTGCTGCGGGATTTGCGCACCCCCGACTTCTCCAAATACGCGGTGGCCGTCCCCGCCCCCGGCGAGGCGGAGGCCGAAGACATGGCCGAACTGGGCAAGTACGTCAAGGACGTGCTCAAGCTCAACCAGAAGGCCAAAAATTTCCGCATCTTCTCCCCCGATGAGACCATAAGCAACAAGCTCTGGGCCGCCCTGTCCGCCAGCGACCGCCGGTGGAACGCCGACCTGCTGCCCTCCGACGACGGGCTGTCCTCCGGCGGGCGCATCCTGGACGGGATGCTGTCCGAGCATATGTGCCAGGGCTGGCTGGAGGGCTACCTGCTCACCGGCCGCCATGGTTTCCTCAACAGCTTTGAGGCTTTCATCCGCATCGTAGACTCCATGGTGAGCCAGTATGCCAAGTGGCTCAAGGTGGCCTCTCCCCTGCCCTGGCGGCAGGATATCGCCTCCCTCAACTATGTGCTGTCCTCCAACGTGTGGCAGCAGGATCAGAACGGCTTTACCCACCAGGACCCCGGTTTCCTGGATCATGTGGCCAACAAGAAGGCGGACGTGGTGCGGCTCTACCTGCCCCCCGACGCCAACTGCCTGCTGTCCTGCTTTGACCACTGCATCAAAAGCCGCAACTATATCAATGTGATGGTGACCTCCAAGCACCCCCGGCCCCAGTGGCTCACCATGGACGAGGCCATTAAGCACTGCACCCACGGCATCGGCATCTGGCAGTGGGCCTCCAACGACCAGGGGGCCGAGCCCGACGCGGTGCTGGCCTGCTGCGGCGAAACGCCCACGCTGGAGACCCTGGCCGCCGTCACCATCCTGCGGCGTTATCTGCCTGAGGTGAAGGTGCGGGTGGTCAACGTGGTGGACCTGATGAAGCTCCAGCCCCACACCGAGCACCCCCACGGCCTGACCGATGAGGACTACGACGTGCTCTTCACCACCGACAAGCCCATCATCTTTGCCTTCCACGGCTACGCCACCCTGGTCCATGAGCTGACCTACCGGCGGCACAACAAAAACCTCCACGTCCGTGGCTATAAGGAAGAGGGCGGCCTTACCACCCCCTTCGATATGCGGGTACAGAACAACATCGACCGCTTCGACCTGGTCATCGACACCGTCAAGCGTCTGCCCCAGCTGGGCAACCGGGGCGCCTTCCTCATCCAGCTGATGAAGGACAAGCTGGTGGAGCACCGGCAGTATATCACCGCCCACGGCCAGGATATGCCCGAGATCCGGGACTGGAAATGGAACGGCGGCGCGGGGATCTGATCTGCCTTGCCAAAGGGCCCGTTCTGTGCTAACCTTATAGAAATCGTATGGATGGGAAGGAATCTGTTATGAATATCTATGAATCCTCCGAAAACTATCTGGAAGCCATCCTCAGTCTCCGCCAGCGGCACGGCACGGTCCGCTCCATCGACATCGCCAATGAGCTCCACTTCTCCAAACCCAGCGTCAGCGTGGCTATGAAGAAACTGCGGGAGAGCGGCTATATCGAGATGGACAAGGATGGACTCATCTCCCTCCTCCCCGCCGGAGAAGAGATCGCCAGACGTATCTATGAGCGTCATCAGCTGCTCACCCAGTTTTTTACCTTCCTGGGCGTCAGCCCTGAGGTGGCCGCCGCCGACGCCTGCAAGATCGAGCACGACCTCAGCGAGGAGACCTTTCAGAAGATCAAGGAGCACGCCATGGGCAAGGGCGGGTCCTCCCAGCCCTGAGCCCCCTGTTGCCGCGAAAAATGGCCGCCAATGGCGGCCATTTTTTGTGGGAATCTGTCATCTGCCACAGGAGAAACCAGTATGACTTTCGCTCAATTCACAAAGACCTACGGCCTGTGCCTGGACAAACAGCAGGAGGCCGCCGTCCAGGCCGTGGACGGGCCGGTGCTGCTGCTGGCGGTGCCGGGCAGCGGCAAGACCACCGTGCTGGTCAGCCGCATCGGCTATCTGGTGCTGGGCCTGGGGGTGGACCCCCGGCGCATCCTCACCATGACCTACACGGTCTCCGCCGCCCGGGATATGCGCCAGCGCTTTGCCGCCTTCTTTGGCCCGGAGCTGGCGGAACGGTTGTCCTTCCGCACCATCAACGGGGTGTGTTCTTCCATCATCCGCCGGTGTGAGCAGCTGGTGGACCAGAAGGCCTTCGACCTGCTGGACGACACCGGGCGGCAGGCCGCCCTCATCGGGGAGATCTGCCGCAATCTCACCCGGGAATACGCCCTGGAGACCACCATCAAGGCCATCCAGACCGCCATCACCTATGTCAAAAACCATCTCCCCGGTCAGGCCGATCTAAACGGTGTGGAGGTGGAGGGGGTGGATTTTCCCGCCGTCTACCAGGCCTACAACCAGGCCCTGCGGCAGCGGCGGCTCATGGACTACGACGACCAGCTGGGCTACGCGTATCAAATTCTGCGGCGCTACCCCACCATTCTCCAGGAGTGGCGGAACCGCTACCCCTACCTGTGCGTGGACGAGGCCCAGGACACCTCCCAGATCCAGCACGCCATCATCCGCCTGCTGGCGGGGGATCAGGTCCAGCTCTTCATGGTGGGCGACGAGGACCAGAGCATCTACGGCTTCCGGGCCGCCTGTCCCCATGCCCTCCACTCCTTTGAGAGCACCTATCCCGGCGCTCAGGTGCTGCTGCTGGAGCAGAACTACCGCTCCACCCGCCAGATCGTGGCAGCGGCGGATAAATTCATCCGGCTCAACACCCAGCGCCGCCCCAAGACCATGCACGCCGCCGGGGGCGACGGCCCCGCCATTCGGCAGGTGGAGGTATACGACCGGCAGCGCCAGTATCAGTATCTGGCCAAGGTGGCGGAACACTGCGACCAGGAGACAGCGGTGCTCTACCGGGACAATGACAGCGCCCTCCCCCTCATGGACCTGCTGGAGCGCTCCGGCACCCCCTACCGCTGCCGCCAGGTGGACAGCGGCTTTTTCACCCACCGGGTGGTGCGGGATGTGACCAATATCATCCGGCTGGCTCAGAACCCCTGGAACAGGGACCTGTTCCTGGACCTGTACTACAAATTGGGGGCAGGCATCAGCCGGGCCGCCGCCCAGGAGGCGGCCAACCAGTGCTCCCCCACCGGGGAGACCCTGCTGGAGTATCTGGCGGGCTGCTCTACCCTCTCTCCCTGGAGCCGCAAGCAGTGTAAAGCTCTTCAGACTCACATGAATAACCTGCTGGAGGAGCGGGCGGACAAGGCGGTATACCGTATCGTCCACTTCATGGGCTACGGGGCCTGGCTGGAGGAGCGGGGGGCGGACAACAGCAAGCTGGCCATTCTGGAGGCTCTGGGGGCCAACGAGCCCACCCCCGCCGGTCTGCTCAACCGGCTGGAGGAGCTGGAGGAGGTGGTGCACCGGGGCTCGGCCCACCCGGACTGCCCCTTCATCCTGTCCACCATCCACTCCAGCAAGGGTCTGGAGTACGACCGGGTGATTTTGATGGACGTGGCCGACGGCCTGCTGCCCAAGCTGCCCCCCACCCCCAAGGAGGACGAGACCGAGGAGGAGGTCAACCAGCGGGAGGAGGAACGGCGGCTCTTCTATGTGGGCATGACCCGTGCCCGCCGGGAGCTGTGGGTCATGACCTTCCGCCGTCCCGAGCTGGCCTCCACCTTTTCTTCCTTCCTTTTCCCGCAAAAAGGCCCTCAAAAGAAGAAGGCCCCCGTCCGCAAAAGCCCTGATCCGGCGGTCCTGTCCGCCCGGCTCACCGCCGCCGCCAAGGACTACATCCCCGGCACACGGGTGCGCCACGCCCGCTACGGCTTCGGCCTGCTTACCACCCGGGACGGGGACCGGATCACCGTCCGCTTTGACGACGGCACGGTAAAGCCCTTCTCCCTGCCTACCGCCCTGGGCATGGGCCAGTTTTCTCTGGAGGGCCACCGGCTGCCGGGGTGAGGAGACGCAACTGAAACGAACCATTTCTGTCACCTCCAGTTGGTGGTAATCCCGCCCGGCCGTGCTATCATAGAGGGCAAGGAGGTGTGAAAAATATGAAAAAACAAACCAGCTGCCTGGCCCGCAACCTCAGTGTTCTACGGCAGCTGCACAAGTTTTCCCAGGAGGAGGTGGCCGAGACCATCGGGGTATCCCGGCAGGCTGTGGCCAAGTGGGAGAGCGGAGAAAGCGCCCCGGACATCGCCAACTGCGACGCCCTGGCCCAGCTCTATCAAGTCTCCCTGGACGATCTGATCCACTACGACGACCGCAAGACCTCCATGTCCATCCCGCCCAGGGGGAAGCATATGTTCGGAGCGGTAAAGGTGGGCGAGCGGGGGCAAATCGTCCTGCCCAAGCGGGCCAGAGAGGTGTTTCACATCCAGCCCGGCGACATCATTGTGGTGCTGGGGGATGAAAACCCGGAGATGGCGGGCATCGCCCTGGTCAAGGGAGAGACCATCCTCCAGAGCACGGACCTGCTGCGCCGGGCTTTGCGGGCGGCGGACGAGGAGGATGCGCCATGAATGAGCTGCTCTCCGTCCGTGGACTGACCAAGCGCTACCCCGGCTTTATTTTGGATCATGTGTCCTTTTCGGTGGCGCCCGGCCGGATCATGGGCCTGATCGGCAAAAACGGCGCGGGCAAGAGCACCACCCTCAAGTCCATCCTGAATCTCATCCCCACCGACGGCGGCAGCGTTACCCTGCTGGACCAGGATGTCCGGGAGCGGGAGCTTGCCTGCAAAGCTCAGGTGGGGGTGGTATTCGGCGGACTGGACTATTACCCGCTCAAACGGCTGTCTGCCATCACCCGGGCCACCCGGCGGTTCTACCCCCAGTGGGATCAGGACCGCTATGAGACCTGCCTGCGCCGGTTCGGCCTGGAGGAGGAAAAGCCCTTCAAGACGCTCTCCAACGGCATGAAGGTCAAATATCTGCTGGCCCTGGCTCTCTCCCACCACGCCAGGCTGCTTCTGCTGGATGAACCCACCTCCGGCCTGGACCCGGTATCCCGGGATGAGATGCTCCATCTCTTCACCCGCATCGTCTCCAACGGCAGCTGCTCCATCCTCTTCTCCACCCATATCACCTCCGATCTGGACCGCTGCGCCCATGACATCACCTACCTCCACAACGGACGGGTGCTGGCCAGTGCCCCAAAGGACGCCTTCCGGCGGGCCTTTGATCACCTGAGGACCCCGGGGGAACAGGCCCCCCTTACCCTGGAGGAGATCATGCTGCGCACGGAAAGGAGGGATTGGGATGAAGCTGCTCTGTAAGGAGATCACCCTGGCCGCCCACCCGACCTTATTCCTGTTTGTCCTGCTGGGGGCGCTGGTGCTGGTCCCCGCCTACCCCTACAGTATGGTCTTTTTCTTCGGCTGCCTGGGTCCCTACTTCACCTGCACCTACGCCCGGGAAACCAACGACCTGTGGTACACCGCTCTGCTGCCGGTGACCAAGGCTCAGGTGGCAGTGGGAAAGCTGACCCTGACGGCCGCCGCCCAGCTGAGCCAGCTGGCGCTCACCCTGCCCTGGGCCCTGCTGCGCCCCGCCCTGGGCGCGGCCAACAATCCGGTGGGGCTGGACCCCACCGCCGCCTGGTTCGGCTTCGGCCTGATGGCCTATGCCGCCTTCGACCTGGTGTTCTTCCCGGTCTGGTTTGGCTCCGGCTTCCGGACAGGCCGGGCCTTTCTGCTTGCCCTCCCACCTCTGCTGGGGGTCATGGGGGCGGCGGAGCTGTCCTTCCGGCTGCCCGGCCTGGCCTTTCTGGACAGCAGCGCCCCTCCCGACCTGCTCCGGCAGCTGCCCGTGACTGCCCTGGGGGCCCTCCTTTTTGCCGCCGCCCTCGCCCTGGCCCGGCGGCTGTCCATCCGGCGCTTCGGGCGGGTGGATCTGTAGCTCCGGCAAAATGTCCCTTGGATGTGGGAAAAAGCCGGACCTGAATTTTCCACAAAAAACGCCTGTGACTTGGTCACAGGCGTTTTCGCTTCTTACCGCCCCCGCAGCTCCCAGAAAGCCACGGCGCTGGCCGCCGCCACGTTGAGGGAGTCCACTCCGTGGGACATGGGGATACACACGGTGTAGTCGCAGGCGGCGATGGTGTGGTCGGACAGGCCGTCCCCCTCGGTGCCCAGCACAATGGCCAGCTTGTCCTCCCCCCGCAGCCGTGGGTCTTCGATGCTGATGGCGGTATCGCTGAGGGCCATGGCCACCGTCTTGAAGCCCAGGGCGTTGAGACGGCTCAGCCCCGGCTGGGGCCACTGGGAGGGGTCGTCCCCGATGCGGGTCCAGGGGATCTGAAACACGGTACCCATGCTCACCCGGGCCGCCCGGCGGTACAGGGGGTCGCAGCAGGTGGGGGTGACCAGCACCGCGTCCATATGGAGGGCGGCGGCGGAGCGGAAGATGGCTCCCACGTTGGTGGAGTCCACGATGCCCTCCAGCACCGCCACCCGGCGGGCGTTGGCGCACAGCTCCTCCACCGTGGGCAGCACCGGCCGCCGCATGGCGCACAGCACGCCCCGGGTCACCTCATAGCCGGTGAGGCCCTCCAGCACCTCCCGGTCGGCGGTGTAGAGGGGCAGGTCACCGCAGCGGGCCACCACCTCCTTGGCGGGGCCGTCGATCTTCTTGCGCTCCATCAGCAGGGACAGGGGCTCATATCCGGCATCCAGGGCCCGCAGGATCACCTTGGGGCTCTCGGCAATGAAGATGCCCTTCTCCGGCTCCAGCCGGTTGCGCAGCTGGGCCTCGGTGAGCCGGGCGTAGCAGTCCAGCTGGGGATCGGAATAATCGGTGATCTCAATGATGTTGGCCATGTCTTTTCTTCTCCTGCTTTCTCTTCGTCCTTCGTTCAGAAGGTCGTTCTCTCTTGTTGTTCCCTTAGGTTGTTAGGGGACGCTTTTCCGACCGGGTCCTAGCCGGTTTTCCGACCGGGTCGCGGTCGCTTTTCCGGCCGGGTCCAGGTCGGTTTTCAGCCCTGGTCCAGACGGGCCAGCACCTGCTGCCCCAGCCGGAAGGTGGGGGAATCATAGGCCACCAGACAGACCGTCATGTCCGCCCCGGCGAACTTGCGGATGCTGGTGATGGCCACCTCCAGGGCCTCCTCCTTGGGATAGCCGTACACCCCGGCGGAGATAAGGGGGAAGGCCACCGTGGCGCATCCGTGTTTCTGGGCCAGGGCCAGGCTGTTGCGGTAGCAGCTGACCAGGGCTTCCCGCTCGCCGTGGCTGCCGCCGTGCCATACGGGGCCCACGGTGTGGATCACATATTTGCTGGGCAGATTGTAGCTCCCCGTGATTTTGGCCTCCCCGGTGGGGCAGCCGCCCAAGGTGCGGCACTCGGCCAGCAGCTCCGGCCCCGCCGCCCGGTGGATGCAGCCGTCCACACCCCCGCCGCCCAGCAGGGTGCTGTTGGCGGCGTTGGCAATAGCGTCCACCCTCAGGGTAGTAATATCCCCCTGCACCAGTTTCAGCTTCATAGTCCTTCCTCCCCATAATCTCGCTTTGTCCTTCGGTCATTATACCGCAGCCGCCCGTCCGAGGCAACGCACATTCCAGGATCTCCAGGCCGACGCTTTCTCCTGCCAGCGGACACCCCAACCACGCCTCCTCCTACCGGCGGCTACCGTGCCAATGGCGACGCCGGTGATCTGGTGTACGCCCCTCTTTCAAAAAGCGCACATCCCTGTTTGTCAACTGATCAACACCGCAGAAAAGCCGGATGGCAACGCCATCCGGCTTTTTCTTCCTCTGATGACGGTATTACTCCAGCCGGGTACCGCAGGCGGCGCAGAACAGGCTGTCCCCGTCCGCCGGACTGCCGCACTTGGGACAAGTCCGGCCGCCCTGCGCGGCGGAAGGCTCCATCTTGGCTCCGCAGCCCCCGCAGAAAGCGGAATCAGGGCCTACCTCCGCCCCGCACTCCGGACACAGCCGGATCCCTTTGATCTGGCGGATCTGCGCCTGATACTGGGCGATCTGGGCATAGGCGGCCCGGACTCCCTCGATCTGAGCGGCATACGCATAGTCCGGGTCGTTCTGATGCCGGTCGTAGCAGGCCTGTCCCAGCTCCCGCAGCAATGCGTCCGCTTTTCGCTCCTGCTCAGCAATGGCTCCGTTGAGCCGGGTCACCTCCGTAAAGTTCTTGGTGTGCTTGGCCACGCCCTGCCCCGCGTCGGACAGCCGCTTGCCGATCCCATCCAAAAACTGAGACATATTCATGCTCCTTTCGCCTGCGCCCCAAAGGGGACCTCGGGTTTGATTTCTCTCACAATATAACATAGCCGTCCCTGTTTTTCAACCGGAGCAAACCATCTGGTTCCCCCTTGACTTTTTCGCTTTAAAGCAGTAAAATACACAACGATACAATTTCCAGTTGAAAAAACATCCGCCTCCCCTGCCCCGCTGTGCGGGACCGGGAGGTGCAAAGGAGTCAGCTGTCATGGTTATCACAGACTTTCTGGAGCGCAATGCCCGGCTGTACCGGGACGAGCCCGCCCTGGTGGAGATCAACCCCTCGGAGGAGCGGGACAAGGCCACCACCTGGCGGGAGTTCAGCCTCATCGAGCGCAACCGTCCCGACGAGCCCTACCGCCGGGAGATCACCTGGGGCCAGTTTGACAAGAAGGCCAACCGCTTTGCCAACCTGCTGCTCAGCCGGGGCCTGAAGCGGGGCGCCAAGGTGGGCATCCTGCTGATGAACTGCCTGGAGTGGCTGCCGGTGTATTTCGGCATCCTGAAGGCGGGCTGTCTGGCGGTGCCCATGAACTTCCGCTATTCCTCCGACGAGATCCGCTACTGTCTGGATCTGGCCGACGTGGAGACCCTGGTGTTCGGCCCCGAGTTCATCGACCGGCTGGAGCCCATCCTCCCCCAGCTGGGCCGGGTGCGCCAGTGGTTCCATGTGGGCAACCGCACTCCTGACTTTGCCGAGAGCTACCGGGAGCTGGTGATGTACTGCTCCATTGAGCCCCCTCCGGTCCATCTGGAGCTGAGCGATCTGGCGGCCATCTACTTCTCCTCGGGCACCACCGGCTTCCCCAAGGCCATTCTACATAACCACAAGGCCCTGTTCTCCTCCTGCCTCACCGAACAGCACCACCACGGCCAGACCCATGAGGATGTGTTCCTCTGCATCCCGCCCCTGTACCACACCGGCGCCAAGATGCACTGGTTCGGCTCCCTGGTCAGCGGCAGCAAGGCCGTGCTGCTGCGAGGGGTGTCCCCGGAGTGGATCCTCCGGGCGGTCACCGAGGAGAAATGTACCATCGTGTGGCTGCTGGTGCCCTGGGCCCAGGACATTCTGGACGCCATCGACAGCGGCCGGGTCAAGCTGGACGACTATCTGCTGGACCAATGGCGGCTCATGCACATCGGCGCCCAGCCGGTGCCGCCCAGCCTGATCCACCGTTGGAAGAAGCTCTTCCCCCACCACCAGTATGACACCAACTACGGCCTCTCCGAGTCCATCGGCCCCGGCTGCGTCCATCTGGGGGTGGAGAACATCGGCAAGGTGGGCGCCATCGGCAAGCCGGGCTATCTGTGGAGTGCCAAGGTGGTGGACGAGCACGGTGTGGAGGTGCCCCAGGGCCAGGTGGGCGAGCTCATCGTCTGCGGCCCCGGCGTCATGCAGTGCTACTACAAGAACCCGGAAGCCACCGCCGAGGTCCTCAAGGGGGACTGGCTGTACACCGGCGACATGGCCCAGGTGGATGAGGACGGTTTCATCTATCTGGTGGATCGGAAGAAGGACGTGGTCATCTCCGGCGGCGAGAACCTGTACCCGGTACAGATCGAGGACTTCCTGCGGAAGTTCGACAAGCTGAAGGACGTGGCGGTCATCGGCCTGCCCGATCCCCGGCTGGGCGAGATTGCCGCCGCCATTGTGGAGGTGAAGGAGGGTGTCTCCTGCACCGAGGAGGAGATCAATTCCTTCTGTCAGGAGCTGCCCCGGTACAAGCGGCCCCGGAAGATCATCTTCGACCATGTGCCCCGCAACCCCACCGGCAAGATCGAAAAGCCGGTGCTGCGCGAGAAATACTGCCACGGCCGTCTGGTGGAGGCTCAGATCTCCAACTGATCCGGCCCACCGGGCAGCGAGGAGTGTTCCCCTGTGACCGATATGCTCATCAAGGTATCCCTGCTCATCCTGTTTTTCGCCGTCATGGTGGGCATCGGGCTGTACTGCCGCCGCCACACCACCGACGTCAACGGCTTCGTGCTGGGAGGCCGGTCGGTGGGGCCCTGGCTCACCGCCTTCGCCTACGGCACCAGCTACTTCTCCGCCGTGGTCTTTGTGGGCTACGCCGGCCAGTTCGGCTGGCGCTTCGGCATCGCCGCCACCTGGGCGGGCCTGGGCAACGCCTTTCTGGGCTCCCTGCTGGCCTGGGTGGTGCTGGGCCGGCGCACCCGCATCATGACCCAGCACCTGGACAGCGCCACCATGCCCGAGTTCTTCGGCCGCCGCTTTGACAGCAGCAGGCTGAAGATCACCGCCTCCGTCATTATCTTCATCTTCCTCATCCCCTACACCGCCAGCCTGTACAACGGCCTGTCCCGGCTCTTCGCCATGGCCTTCGACATCGACTACGCCGTGTGCGTGGTGGTAATGGCGGTACTCACCGGGGTGTACGTCATCGCCGGAGGCTATATGGCTACCGCCATCAACGATTTTATCCAGGGCATCATCATGATCTTCGGCATCCTCGCCGTCATCGCCGCGGTACTCAACACCCAGGGCGGTCTGACCGGAGCCCTGGATGCCCTGGCCCGGGTCAGCGACCCCGCCGTGTCCGATACCCCCGGTGTGTTCGCCTCCTTTTTCGGCCCCGACCTGCCCAGCCTCATAGGCGTGGTGGTGCTCACCAGCCTGGGCACCTGGGGCCTGCCCCAGATGGTGCAGAAGTTCTACGCCATCAAGAGCGAGTCGGCCATCACCAAGGGCACCGTGATCTCCACCGCCTTCGCCCTGGTGGTGGCGGGAGGCTGCTACTTCCTGGGCGGCTTCGGGCGGCTCTTCTCCACCCCGGAGACGGTGGCCGCCCAGGGCTACGACTCCATCATCCCCGCCATGCTCTCCGGCCTGCCCTCCATCCTCATTGCGGTGGTGGTCATTCTGGTGCTCTCGGCCTCCATGTCCACCCTGTCCTCCCTGGTGCTGGCCTCCAGTTCCACCCTCACACTGGACTTTATCAAGGACAACCTCATTAAGGACATGGATGAACGCCGGCAGGTCCGCTGGATGCGCTCCCTGGTGGTGATGTTCATCGCCATTTCCGTGGTACTGGCCATTGTACAGTACCGGTCCAACCTGACCTTCATCGCCCAGCTCATGGGGGTGTCCTGGGGCGCTCTGGCCGGGGCCTTCCTGGCTCCCTTCCTCTACGGACTGTACTGGAGGCGCACCACCAAGGCCGCCTGCGCCGTGTGCTTCCTTTTCTCCACCGCCGTCATGCTGGCCAACATCTTCGCCGGGGCCTGGTTCCCGCCGGTACTCCAGTCCCCCATCAACTGCGGCGCCTTCTGTATGCTGGCAGGCCTGATCATCGTGCCGGTGGTCAGCCTGTTTACCCCCGCCCCCGGCCCCGGCCGGGTGAAGGAGATCTTCTCCTGCTATGAGCGCACCGTCACCGTGGCGGTCACCGACTCCATCGGTCCCAGGGACGATCTGGCAGAGGAAGGTCCTGTAAAAAAGATTTGACTTTACCGACAAAAAGTGATAAAGTAATACCGTTCAAATTTGCGAGAACGGAACCAGGTAGAGGCCGTTTCGCCGGAAAATCGTCGTCCTCTGCATCCGATGCAGAGGACGTTTTTTATTTTCCGATCGCCTCTGGAAAAGGAGAAATGCACCATGAAAACCCTGATGCTCGGCAACGAAGCCGTGGCCCGGGGCCTCTATGAGGCAGGCTGCGCCGTTGTCTCCAGTTACCCAGGCACCCCCAGCACTGAGATCACCGAGGCGGCAGCCAAGTTCCCCGAGGTGTACGCCGAATGGGCCCCCAACGAGAAGGTGGCCATGGAGACCGCCTTCGGCGCCTGTCTGGCGGGCAAGCGGTCCTTCTGCGGCATGAAGCACGTTGGCCTCAACGTGGCCGCCGATCCTCTGTTCACCATCGCTTATACCGGCGTCAACGCCGGCATGGTCATCGCCGTGGCCGACGATGCCGGGATGCACTCCTCTCAAAACGAGCAGGACTCCCGCCACTACGCCCGCTCGGCCAAGCTGCCCATGCTGGAGCCCGCCGACTCTGCCGAGGCTCTGGCCTTCACCAAGGCGGCCTATGAGCTGTCCGAGCAGTTCGATACCCCGGTGCTCCTCAAGATGTGCACCCGTGTGTCCCACTCCCAGAGCGTGGTGGAGACCGGTGAGCGGGTAGAGCCCCCCGCCCGGCCCTACGAGAAGAACCCTGCCAAGTACATCATGATGCCCGGCTATGCCAAGCTGCGCCACCCGGTGGTGGAGCAGCGCACCCAGGCCCTGGCCGACTGGGCAGAGAGCTGCCCCCTGAACCGGGTGGAGAACGGCAGCGACACCTCCATGGGCATCATTACCGCCTCCACCAGCTACCAGTATGTGAAGGAAGTGGTGGGAGACAAATACCCCGTTCTCAAGCTGGGCATGGTGTGGCCTCTGCCCTCCAAGCTGATCCGGGACTTCGCCGCCGGCGTGGACAAGCTGGTGGTGGTGGAGGAGCTGGACGGCTTCCTGGAGACCTGGTGCCGGGAGCTGGGCCTGGAGGCGGAGGGCAAGTCCTCCTTCTCCCTCATCGACGAGCTGAGCCAGAACAAAGTGGCCGCCAAGCTGGGTACCCCGCCTGAGGCAGGCAAGGCCCTGGAGACCGCCATCCCCAACCGTCCCCCCGTCATGTGCGCCGGCTGCCCCCACCGCGGCCTGTTCTACACCCTCAACAAGATGAAGCTCACCGTGCTGGGCGACATCGGCTGCTATACCCTGGGCGCGGTGGCTCCCCTGTCCGCCATCGACTCCACCATCTGTATGGGTGCCTCGGTGTCCGGCATCCACGGCTTTTTGAAGGCCTCCGGCGGTCAGATGGACGGCAAGACGGTGGCGGTCATCGGCGACTCCACCTTCATGCACTCGGGCATTACGGGCCTGGTCAACATCGCCTACAACGAGTCCAACGCCACCGTTATCATTCTGGACAACTCCATCACCGGCATGACCGGCCATCAGCAGAACCCCACCACCGGCTTCAACCTGAAGGGCGACCCCTGCACCAAGATCGACCTGGAGTCCCTGTGCAAGGCGGTGGGTATCCGCCGGGTGCGGGTGGTGGACCCCTACGATCTGAGCCAGTGCGAGCAGGTCATCAAAGAGGAGCTGGCCGCTCCCGAGGCGTCGGTGGTCATCTCCCGCCGGCCCTGCGCCCTGCTGAAGTATGTCAAGCACAAGGCACCCCTGACGGTAGACACCGCCAAATGCACCGGCTGCAAGGCCTGCATGAAGATCGGCTGCCCCGCCATCTCGGTGACGGACGGCAAGGCCGGGGTGGACGCCACCCTGTGCGTGGGCTGCGGCGTATGCCAGCAGATGTGTAAGTTTGATGCCCTCCAGACGGGTGAGGAGGTGTGAACATGGATACGAAAAATATTATGATCGTAGGCGTGGGCGGCCAGGGCTCCCTGCTGGCCAGCAAGCTGCTGGGCCGTCTGCTGCTGGACCAGGGCTATGACGTGAAGGTATCCGAGGTCCACGGCATGAGCCAGCGGGGCGGCAGCGTGGTCACCTACGTCCGCTTCGGCGACAAGGTGTACTCCCCCATCATCGACCAGGGGGAGGCCGATTTCATCGTCTCCTTTGAGCTGCTGGAAGCCGCCCGCTACACCGCCTTCCTCAAGAGCGGCGGACGCATCATCACCAACACCCAGCAGATCAACCCCATGCCTGTCATCACCGGCGCCGCCGCCTATCCCCAGGACCTGGTGGGCCAGATGAAGGAGGCCGGCGTGCTGGTGGACGCCATGGACGCCCTGGCCCTGGCCGAGGAGGCCGGTTCCCCCAAGGCGGTGAACCTGGTGCTCATGGGCCGTCTGTCCCGGTACTTTGACCTGCCGGAGGAGGCCTGGCAGCAGGCCCTGGCCCGCAGCGTACCGGGAAAATTCCTGGAACTTAACCGCAAGGCCTTCCACCTGGGCAGAGATTCCTGAGCGGCGAGGAGAGAGAGAAGCATGGAGCGTTACTATCAGAAAGACATTGAATGCGCCAGCCGGGAACAGATCCGCGCCTGGCAGGATGAGCGTCTGGTCAGGCAGGTCCGCAATGTGTGGGACAACGTCCCCTACTACCGCAGGAAGATGGAGGAGAAGGGCCTGACCCCCGAGGACATCAAGGGCGTGGACGACCTGCACAAGCTGCCCTTTGTGACCAAGGCCGACCTGCGGGATGCCTATCCCTACGGCCTGCTGGCCCGGCCCCTGAAGGATTGCGTGCGCATCCAGTCCACCTCCGGTACCACCGGCAAGCGGGTGGTGGCCTTCTATACCCAGCACGACATCGACTTGTGGGAAGACTGTTGCGCCCGGGCCATCATGGCTGCCGGCGGTACGGAGGAAGACGTGTGCCAGGTGAGCTACGGCTATGGCCTGTTCACCGGCGGCGCCGGCCTCCACGGCGGCTCTCACAAGGTGGGCTGCCTCACCATCCCCACCTCCTCGGGCAATACCGAGCGGCAGATCATGTTCATCCGGGACCTGAACGCCACCATCCTGTGCTGCACCCCCTCCTACGCCGCCTATCTGGCTGAGAGCATGAAGGAGATGGGCCTCACCCCCGACCAGATCCCCCTGAAGGCGGGCATCTTCGGCGCCGAGGCCTGGAGCCAGGAGATGCGCCAAAACATTGAGCATACCCTGGGCATCAAGGCCTACGATATCTACGGTCTCACCGAGCTGTCCGGCCCCGGCGTGGCCTTTGAATGCTCCGCCCAGAACGGAATGCACATCAACGAGGACCACTTCATCGCCGAGATCATCGATCCCGAGACCGGGGAGGTTCTCCCCGAGGGGTCCAAGGGCGAGCTGGTGTTCACCTCCATTACCAAGGAGGCCTTCCCCCTGCTGCGCTACCGCACCCGGGATATCTGCGTGCTCCACCATGAGGACTGCCCCTGCGGCCGCACCCATATGAAGATGAGCAAGCCCATGGGCCGCAGCGACGATATGCTCATCATCAAGGGCGTCAACGTGTTCCCGTCCCAGATCGAGACGGTGCTCATGGGCCAGAGCTTCGCCCCCAACTATCAGATCATCGTGGACCGGGTGAACAACACCGACACCATGGAGGTGCTGGTGGAGATGACCCCGGAGATGTTCTCCGACCAGCTGAGCCAGGTGGCCGAAAAAGAGAAGCAGGTGGTGGCCGCCCTCAAGGCCATGCTGGGCATCTACGCCAAGGTCCGTCTGGTGGCCCCCAAGTCCATCCAGCGCTCCGAGGGCAAGGCCGTCCGCATCATCGACAAGCGGAAGATTTAAGAGAGGAGCTGGCGCATCATGACCATCCAACAGATTTCTGTCTTTCTGGAGAACCGGGCGGGACAGTTGGCGGAGATCACCGCCATTCTGTCCGAACATCAGATCAATATGCGGGCCCTCCACATCGCCGAAACCAGTGATTACGGCGTGCTGCGCATGATCGTGGACCAGCCCCAGCGGGCCGCCTCCCTGCTGCTGGAGCACGGCTTTGTCGTCTCCATGACTCCGGTGGTGGCGGTGCTGGTGCCCGACGAGCCCGGCGGCCTGGGCCGCATCCTGGCTCTGCTGGCCAGGGAATCCGTCGACGTGGAGTATGTCTACTCGGTCTTTGGCCAGGTGGACGGCCAGGCCTGCATGATCTTCCGTGTGGCCGACGCCGTGGGGCTGGCCAGCCTGCTCCAGGCCAACGCCATGCCTCCCGCCCGGGGCGAGGCGCTGGGCGTCCATTAACGAGAAAAGCGAGGTTGAACTTTATGCAGCCGTTGAGCAAGAAAACCCAGTATTTCACCGACTCCGTCATCCGCCGGATGACCCGCATCGCCATTGCCAACAACGCCATCAATCTGGCCCAGGGCTTCCCTGACTTCGACCCGCCCAAGGCGCTGCTGGACCGGCTGGCTGAGGTGGCCCATGCCGGCCCCCACCAGTACCCCATCACCATGGGCGCCCCCAACTTCCGCCGGGCTCTGGCCAAGAAGTGCGGCCGCTTCATGGGCCGCACCCTGGACCCGGAGACTGAGATGGTGGTGACCATCGGCTCCACCGAGGCCATGGTGGACACCATCTTCGCCCTCACCAACCCCGGGGACAAGATTATCCTCTTCTCCCCCTACTTTGAGAACTACCACGCCCAGGCCCTCTTTGCCGACTGTGAGCCTATCTATGTGCCTCTGGTGCCCCCCGCCTTCGGCTTCGACGCCAATGTGCTGGAGGACGCCTTCAAGCAGCACCCCAAGGCCATCCTCATCTGCAACCCCTCCAACCCCAGCGGCAAGGTGTTCACCGAGGAGGAGCTGAAGTTCATCGCGGACCTGTGCATCAAGTACGACGTGTACGCCATCATGGACGAGGTGTACGAGCACATCGTCTACGCCCCCCACAAGCACACCTATATGAACTCCATCCCCGGTATGTGGGAGCGCACCGTGTCCTGCTCCTCCCTGTCCAAGACCTACTCCATCACCGGCTGGCGTCTGGGCTATGCCATTGCCCCCAAGCATCTGATGGACAAGATCAAGCAGTACCATGACTTCAACGCCGTGGGCGCCGCCTCTCCCCTGATGGAGGCCGCCATCGCCGGTCTGGAGATGCCCGACAGCTACTATGAGGAGTTCGGGGCCCACTACGCCCACATGAAGGAGCTGTTCACCAAGGGCCTGGACAACATCGGCATCCCCTACACCGATCCCCAGGGCACCTACTTCGTGCTGGCCGACATCGCCCCCTACCTGAAGAAGGGCCAGACCGATGTGGAGTTCTGTGAGGAGCTGACCCAGAAGGTGGGCGTGGCCGCCGTGCCCGGCACCTCCTTCTTCATGGAGGACGTGCCCAACATCGTCCGCCTCCACTTCGCCAAGAAGGATGAGACCCTGCTGGAGGCTCTGGACCGCCTGTCCCACATCAAGGAGAAAATGGTCTGAGTCAGGAGGGACCCATGCGCATCATCATCTCCCCCGCCAAAAAAATGCGGGTGGACATCGACAGTTTCGCCCCCAAGGGCCTGCCCGCCTTTCTGCCCGAGACCAGGCGGCTGCTGGCGGCTTTAACGGAAATGGACGGCCCCCAGCTGCAAAAGCTGTGGAAGTGCAACGACTCCATCGCCGCCCTCAATCTGGAGCGGCTGGCCCACATGGACCTGGAGAAGAACCTCACCCCCGCCCTGCTGTCCTACGAGGGCATCCAGTACCAGTACATGGCCCCCGGCGTCTTTGACCGGGAACAGCTGGACTATGTGAAGGAGCACCTGCGCATCCTCTCCGGCTTCTACGGGCTGCTGCGTCCCTTTGATGGGGTAACTCCCTACCGCCTGGAGATGGCCGCCCCCCTGAAGGTGGACGGCCACAAGGACCTGTACGCCTTCTGGGGAAGCAAGCTGGCAGAGGCTCTGGCCGCTGAGACCGACCTGGTGGTCAATCTGGCCTCCAAGGAATACAGCAAAGCGGTCTCTCCCCATCTCCCCCCTTCCGTAACCTTCCTCACCTGCACCTTTGGCGAGGAGAAGGACGGCAAGGTGGTGGAAAAGGGCACCATGTGCAAGATGGCCCGGGGAGAGATGGTCCGCTGGATGGCGGAGCATAATATCCATCAGGCGGAGGAGCTCCAGGCCTTCGATCAGCTGGGCTATGCCTTCTCCCCTGCCTATTCCGATCCCCAACACTACGTTTTTCTAAAGGAGGAACCCTGATATGCTGGAAGTGGGAACCCTTGCTCCCGACTTTACCCTGCCCGATAAGGAGGGCAACCCCGTCACCCTGTCTCAGTTCAGAGGCAAGCGGGTGGTGGTCTATTTCTATCCCCGGGACAACACCCCCGGCTGCACCCGTCAGGCCTGCGGCTATGCCGCCGCCTACGACGAATTCCAGGCCCTTGACACGGTGGTCATCGGCATCAGCAAGGACTCGGTGGCCTCCCACCAGAAATTTGCCCAGAAGCACGAGCTGCCCTTCATCCTGCTGTCCGACCCGGAGCTGACCGCCATTCAGGCCTACGGCGTATGGCAGGAGAAGAAGAACTACGGTAAGGTGTCCATGGGGGTGGTCCGCTCCACCTTCGTCATCAACGCCGACGGCGTCATCGAAAAGGTGATGCCCAAGGTGAAGCCGGATACCAACGCCGCCGACATTTTGGCTTACCTGCGAGGATAAAAAAGGTGCCCTCCGGTGGAGGGCACCTTTTTTATCAGAAATTGTGGCTCTTCCTTTTGCGGGAGGACATCTCCGCTCCGGCCCCGGCATGGCTGAGCACCGGCAGCAGCACAACACCCACAACGATACCGCTCAGCCCCTGCACCACGTTGAAGGGCACGCCCGCCAGCACTGCCGTCGCGGCGGCAGTCAGGTCGCTGCCTGCCAGCGTCATCATCCCCACTTCATAGAGGAAATAGCCGGCAACCATCACCGCTTCGGCGGGAATGCCGCACAGAATCACACGCAACGGCAGAGAGATGTGCTCCCGCTTCAGGCAAAGGCGGTAGAGGCTCCCGCCCACCAGCGCCGTCAGGGCCTTGATGGCAAAGGTCCCCGGCACCCATGCCGTGAAGCCGCTGAACAGATCGGCCAACATAGACCCGATTCCGGCAGCCGCCGCACCCAGCCCCGGCCCCAACAGAATGCCGCAGATCAGCACCATACTGTCACCCAGGTGGATGTATCCCAGGGTCGGGGTGGGGATTCGGATCACCATGGTCGCCGCAGTGGTCAGCGCTGCAAGCAGCGCCGCCATGACCATACGTCTGGTTTTTTGATTCACCATACTGGAACGCCTTCTTTCTGTTTTTCTTCTGTGCCTCCAGTATAGTTCCAATCTGATCTTTTTAAAAGCGTCAATTTTATTCTATTTTATAAGGTCAGATTGTGTGCCTATCCCAAAAAGTCAGCGCCCGCCGACGTTGTCGGCAGGCGCTGATTTCATAACTTATACCCGGGTCCAGGTGGTCCCTTCCTTGCTGTCCTTGATCTCCACGCCCATCTCCTTGAGCTGATCCCGGATGGCGTCGGCGGTGGCCCAGTCCTTGGCCTTTTTGGCCTCCAGGCGCTTGGCGATGAGGGCCTCGATCTCCTCGGCGCCCTCCACCGGGGCGGCAGCCTTCTCCCGGAGGGCGGCGGCCTTCTCCAGCAGGTTCAGGCCCAGCACGGTGTCAAAGCTGCCGATGAGGGCCCGCTTGGTGGCGTCGTTCACGTCGGCCTTGAGCACGTCGTACAGGGCGGTGACACCCAGGGAGGTGTTCAGGTCGTTGCCCACCGCCTCGATAAAAGCGGCCTTGTACCGGGCGGCGGCCTCCTCGTCCACCGGGGCGGGGTCGTCGGACAGGGCGGCCACCCGGGCCACCAGCTTGTCGTAGGCCACCTTGGCGTTCTCCAGGTTCTCCCAGGAGAACACCAGACCCTTACGATAGTGGGACTGGAGGCAGAAGAAGCGGTAAACCAGCGGATCGTACCCCTTCTCCTCCAGCAGGGAGACGGTGAGGAACTCGCCCTTGGACTTGCTCATCTTGCCGTCGTTGGTGTTCAGGTGGTGGACGTGCATCCAGTATTTGCACCAGGGATGGCCCAGATAGGCCTCAGACTGGGCGATCTCGTTGGTGTGGTGGGGGAAGGCGTTGTCGATACCGCCGCAGTGGAGGTCCAGATACTCACCGGCATACTTCATGGAGATGCAGGAGCACTCGATATGCCAGCCGGGATAGCCCACGCCCCAGGGGGAGTCCCACTTCAGGGCCTGATCCTCAAACTTGGACTTGGTGAACCACAGCACAAAGTCATTCTTGTTGCGCTTGTTGGTGTCCTCCTCCACGCCCTCGCGGACGCCCACGGCCAGGTCCTCCTCGTCGTGGTCGTTGAACACATAGTATTTCTCCAGCTTGGAGGTGTCAAAGTACACGTTGCCACCGGCCACATAGGCGTAGCCAGTATCCAGCAGCTTGGTGATGACCTTGATATAGTCGTCGATCATGCCGGTGGCGGGCTGCACCACCTCGGGATACTTGATGTTCAGCTTCTTGCAGTCGGCAAAGAAGGCGTCGGTGTAGAACTGGGCGATCTCCATCACGCTCTTGTGTTCCCGCTTGGCGCCCTTCACCATCTTGTCCTCGCCGGTGTCGGCGTCGGAGGCCAGGTGGCCCACATCTGTGATGTTCATGATCCGCTTCACGTCGTAGCCCTCGTAGCGGAGGAATTTCTCCAGCACGTCCTCCATCAGGTAGCTGCGCAGGTTGCCGATGTGGGCGAAGTGGTACACCGTGGGTCCGCAGGTGTACATGGTCACCTTGCCCGGCTCGTGGGGGATAAAGTCCTCTTTCTTGTGGCTTGCGGAGTTATACAGTTTCATGGCAATTCGCTCCTTATTGATTTTGGCTTCTGGCCTGTTCATCCATCAGTTTTTCCAGCCACTCCAGCCGGGAACTGATGGCCTGCAATTCTTTCTGTACCGGGTCGGTGACGTGGATCTGGTCCACGGAGGAGGCGTAGTCCACCTTCTCCCCGGCGATACGCACCACCCGGGCGGGCACGCCCACGGCGGTGGCGTTGGGCGGGATCTCGCTGAGCACCACCGCGTTGGCGGCAATGCGGGAGTTGTCTCCCACCTTGAAGGGACCCAGTACCTTGGCGCCGGTAGACACCAGCACGTTGTTGCCCAGGGTGGGATGGCGCTTGCCCTGGTCCTTGCCGGTACCGCCCAGAGTGACACCGTGGTAGATGAGGCAGTCGTCGCCGATCTCGGCGGTCTCGCCGATGACGATGCCCATGCCGTGGTCAATGACGAACCGGCGGCCGATCTTGGCGCCGGGGTGGATCTCAATGCCGGTCCAGAACCGGCTCCACTGGCTGACGAACCGTGCCAGGAACTTCAGGTGGTGCCGGTAGAGGAAATGGGCCAGGCGGTGGTAGATGATGGCGTGTACGCCGGGATAGAGCAAAAAGATCTCCAGGCGGCTGCGGGCCGCCGGGTCGCGGGCCTGATAGGCCCGCAGGGTCTCGCCAAGTCGGGTCAGGGAAAACACCTCCAAAAAGAAAAACGCCTCTTACGCATACGCATAAGAGGCGATCAGATCGCGGTTCCACTCTCATTTCTCACTCAAAGGCCGATGACGGGGCCAGCCGGGGGGCATCCACATCCCCCGCGCTCCCGGACGCACATTCTCCAGTTACTCCCTGGGACCGCTCTCAGCCGGTGACGTTCCCTCTCTGGCGGGTACTCGCTGGGTACTATTTCCGTTCCTCGCGCTATTAGGTTACCATAGTATACTACCACGTTTTCCTTTTGGTGTCAAGTTACCCAACGCCCGGGTCATACTTGACACAGAAGGCGGCCACATCGTCAAAGTCCCGCAGCTGCTCCTTCAGCTCCTCATGGCTCCAGTCCCACCACTGGATACGCAGGAGGGCAGCGATGGTGTCCTCGTCATACCGCCAGCCGATGTGACGGGCGGGTACGCCCCCTACGATCTCATAGGGGGCTACGTCGTGGGTGACCACGGCGCCCGCCCCCACCACCGCACCGTGGCCCAGGGTGACCCCCGCCATGATAACGGCGTTGTGGCCGATCCACACGTCATTGCCCGTGGTGACATGGTGGTTGTCCCGCCGCCACTGGAGCAGAGCCTGATCGTCCGGCCCAAAACCATAGTGGGCGCAGCGGTAGGTGAAATGGTGGGCTGCCGCCCGGGTCTTGGCCGGGTGCTGCACCGGGTTGATGCGTACCCCGGTGGCAATGGAGTTGAACTTACCGATGTGGGAGTAGATCACATCGTTGGACCCGAAGAGATAGGTGTAGTCCCCCACATGGGTCTCCTCCACGATACAGTGGTCCCCCAGCTCCACATACCGGCCAAAGGTGCAGTTTTTCACCACGCAGGTAGGATGAATCAGGGGCCGGTCTTCCTCCAGGGTCCTGGTAAAGTCCAGCATTACAGCTTACTCCAGTCGATGACATCCTTATTTTTTACAAAATACTCGATGCCGGAGTAGATGGTGGTAGCCAAAATGACGGCCACGCACACCACGTCCAGGGTCAGGTGGTGGAACACCAGCATGAGGCAGATGCACACCATGGTGGAAGCAGTCTTGATCTTACCCGACCAGGCGGCGGCAATGACCCTTCCCCGCTCCACAGCGATGAGCCGCAGGCCGGTGACGGCGAATTCCCGCACCACCACGATGAGCAGGGCCCAGGCAGGGAAACGGTTCATCTCCACGAACCACAGCATGGCGGCCATGACCAGCATCTTGTCCGCCAGAGGGTCCATGAACTTGCCGAAGTCGGTGATCATGTTGTAGTGACGGGCAATATAGCCGTCCACAAAATCGGTGACGCTGGCCAGGATGAACACAGCCAGAGCATAGTACATATGGAAGGGGAACTGGAGGTAGAGCACCACCAGAAAGACGGGGATGAGCAGTACCCGAAGCAAAGTCAGCTTATTGGCGGTATTCAAACTATGTCACTCCTCTATTTCCCCGGTCAGATCACCATCACTGGTGCCGGTAATACGCACATTGACAAAGGTCCCCGCAGGCACCAGGCCGGCGGCGGTAAAGAACACCTTGCCGTCCACGTCGGGGGAATCAGCATAGGAACGGCCGGCGTAGCAGCCCATCTCCTGATCAAAGCCCTCGCACAGCACCTCCAGGGTCTCCCCCAGGCGGCTCTCGTTCCAGGCGTCCATCACCCGGCTCTGGAGCTCCACCAGCAGCTCCACCCGCCGCTTGGCGGTATCCGGGTCCACCTGGTCGGGCATAGTTGCGGCGGGGGTCCCCTCTTCAGGAGAGAACTGGAAGATACCCGCCCGCTCGATGCCGCTCTCCCGCAGGAAGTCGCACAGCTCCTCAAACTCCTCCTCCGTCTCACCGGGCAGGCCGCAGATGAGGGAGGTACGCAGCACCAGACCGGGCAGCCGGTCCCGCAGCTTCTTCAGCAGGGCGATGATCTCCGCCTTGGTGGAGCGGCGGTTCATGGCCTTGAGGATACGGTCATTGATATGCTGCAGGGGGATGTCGATATACTTGAGGATCTTGTGCTCCCGGGCGATGACGTCGATGAGGGCGTCATCCAGCTCATCGGGGTACAGATAGTGGAGCCGCACCCAGTGGAAGGGCAGCTTGCACAGCTCGGTCAGCAATTCGGGCAGCATCCGCTTGTGGTACAGGTCGGTGCCGTACCGGGTGATATCCTGAGCAATGATGATAAGCTCCTGCACCCCGTCGTCGGCCAGCTTCTTGGCCTCGGAGAGCAGAGACTCCATCGTGCGGCTGCGGTACCGTCCCCGGAGGGAGGGAATGACACAGTAGGCACACCGGTTGTCGCACCCCTCGGCGATCTTCAGGAAGGCGGTATAGGAGGGCGTGGAGACCATACGCGCTCCGTCCTCGATGGTGTGGTCGATATCCCCGAAGTAGGTGGGGGTATCCCCTTCCATAACGGACTCGATGGCGGGCACGATGTCGGTATAACTGCCGGTACCCAGGATGCCGTCGATCTCAGGCAGCTCCTCCAGGATCTCGTCCTGGTAGCGCTGGGTCAGACAGCCCGCCACCAGCAGCTTGCCCAGCTTGCCCTGTTCCTTCAGGGCAGCCAGCTCCAGAATATTCTGGATGGCCTCACTCTTGGCGGAATCAATAAAGCCGCAGGTATTGAGCACCGCCACATCGGCCCCCTCGGCCTCGCCGGTCACGGTATGGCCGGCAGCCTTCACCAGGGCCATCATCTGCTCGGTATTCACCAAATTCTTGGCACAGCCAAGGGATACAAATGCAATCTTCAAGAGACTGCCTCCTTATACGATGGTATATCTGCCCTCCCTGCGGGGGGGCATTTGGGGCTGCTGATCGGGATAGCCCAGGGTAATGGCCGCCACAAATTCTCCCTTGTCAGGAGCGAACCGCTCCTGAAAGGCGGGACCGAAGCCCATACGCTGGGGGGCGGACAGCCAACAGGAACCGATCCCCTTGTCCCAGGCGGCCAGCAGTATATTTTCAATGGCGGCAGACACGCTCTGCATGGCGCCGTCCCGGTCGGGATAGTCAGGCTTGAGGAAGAACACCAGCACACATACCGGCGCGCCTCCCAGGGTGGACAGGAACTTGTTGGTGATGCCAACCTGCTCCGGGTGGCGGGCAAAGCGCTGCTCCAGCACCGGAGTGAACTTCTCCACCACCCCGCCCATGATGGCCTTGACCTCCTCCAGAGCTTCAGGGCTCCGGACGGCCACAAAGTGCCAGTGCTGCATATTGATGGCGGAGGGCGCGGCCAGACCGGCCTCCAGGATCTCCTTTAGATCGGCCTCCAGAATGGGATCTGCCTTGTAGCGGCGGATGCTGCGGCGGGTCATCAGGGCTTCGCGGGTATCCATCAGAATTCCTCCTCCATGGCCGCGCCGTACCGGCGCAGGCCCTCCTTGATATCCTCCCACCGGAACCCCCGGCGGGCCAGGGCGTTGGCCGCCCGTTGATAACTTTTGGGGTCAGTGAGATCCGCTCCACGGAGTTTTTTCTGCAAAAACGCGTCGATGGCATCGTCGGGGGACTCCAGATCCTCCAGGACGCCGTCCCAATAGTCTCGGGGCACACCCCGGCGGTAGAGTTCGTCCCGGATGCGGGCCGGGCCCCACCCCTTGGCGGCGTAGTGGTCGGCCACTGTACGGGCATAGGCCTCGTCGTTCAGGTAACCCAGCTCCTCCAGCCGGTCGGCCGCCGCTTCGGCGCTCTCCCGGTCAGCCAGAGGCTCCTTGTCCTTATTTCGGGGCCGGGCGGTCAGCTTGTCCACCAGTTCCTTTCGGGACAGGGGCCGGGCAGAAAGCAGGTCCAGGGCCTTGTCCCGCACGGCGGCGGCTCTGGCGGCCCGTCCCACCTGCTCCAGTTGCTCCGGACTCAGCTCCAGGCCGGAGCACAGTCCAAAGGCGACGATCTCATTTTCTGTGATGCGGAGGATGGTCCCATCCTCCAGGTGACACAGCCAGCGTCCTTGAATGCGCTCCGAGGGGGCCAGCTTACTGATCCGCATCCTCGAAGTCCTCGGCGGACACGTCTACCGCCCGGCCGGCGGCACGGGCAGCGGCCCGGGCCTGGCTGCTCATCAGTTTGTAGGAATTCTTCCGGATGTCGGCCTCCAGCCGGTCCAGCACCTCCGGGTTGTCCTTCAGATACTGCTTGGCGGCGTCCCGGCCCTGACCCAGACGGGTCTCACCCATGGCGAACCAGGACCCCGACTTCTGCACCAGGTCCAGCTTGGTGGCCAGATCCAGGATCTCGCCCACTTTGGAGATGCCCTCGCCGTACATGATGTCAAACTCCGCCTCCTTGAAGGGAGGAGAAACTTTGTTCTTGACCACCTTGACCCGGGTGCGGTTACCAATGATCTCAGAGCCGTTCTTCAGAGACTCCACCCGGCGCACATCCATGCGGACGGAGGCGTAGAACTTCAGAGCCCGGCCGCCGGTGGTGACCTCCGGGTTGCCGTACATGACGCCCACCTTCTCACGCAGCTGGTTGATGAAGATGACCACACAATTGGTCTTGGCAATGGAGCCGGCCAGCTTCCGCAGAGCCTGGCTCATGAGGCGGGCCAGCAGACCCACATGGGAGTCGCCCATGTCGCCCTCGATCTCGGCACGGGGGGTCAGGGCAGCCACCGAGTCCACCACCACCACGTCGATGGCGCCGGAGCGCACCAGGGCCTCACAGATCTCCAGGCCCTGCTCGCCGGTATCGGGCTGGGAGATGAGCATGGAGTCGATGTCCACCCCCAGAGCCCGGGCGTAGTAGGGGTCCAGAGCGTGCTCGGCGTCGATGAAGGCCACCTCGCCGCCCCGCTTCTGGGCCTCAGCCACGATGTGGAGGGCCAGAGTGGTCTTACCGGAGGACTCGGGGCCGTAAATCTCGATGATACGTCCTTTGGGGACGCCGCCGATGCCCAGGGCCAGGTCCAGGGACAGGGAGCCGGTGGGGATGGCCTCCACCACGATGTCGGCGTTGTCGCCCAGACGCATGATGGAGCCCTTGCCGTAGGCCTTCTCGATCTGGGCCATGGCGGTCTCCAGCGCCTTTTTCTTGTCAGAGGCGGGAGCGGCGCTCTCCACCACAGATTTCTTCTTGTCTGCCATGTATCCTTTTCATCCTTTCACGGCGGGCCAGAAGCCCGCCCTTACCGATTCAAAACGCCTTCCACCACACGCCAGATGCCCTGGGTGTCCTGGCTGGACTGCACGTTGGAGAAGCCCTGCTCAATCAGCAGCCGCTCCACATCCGGAGCCTGTCCAATCCCCACCTCAAAAAGGAGGGAGCCGCCCAGCCGCAAAGCGGGGCCCCACTGGGCAGTCACCGCCCGGTAGAAATCCAGGCCGTCGTCGCCCCCGTCCAGCGCGGTACGAGGCTCAAAATCCCGGACGCACCGGTCCAGTCCGGCAATATCTCCGGTGGGGATATAGGGGGGATTGCAGGCGATCACATCAAAATCCCACAGCGCACCATCAGGAGGCTGGAGAGCGTCTGCCTGGAAGCAGGTCACCCGGGCGTTCAGATCACACCGGCGGATGTTCTGCTTACAGGTTTTCAGTGCCCCCTCACTGAGGTCGGCCAGCACCACCCGGCAGTCGGGCACATTGGAGGCCACCGCCAGACCCACACAGCCGCTGCCGGCGCACAGATCCAGCACCCTTGCCCCCTCCCCTGCCGCCCGGGCCAGCAGAATGGCCCGCTCGGCCAGCAGCTCGGTATCCATACGGGGGATGAGCACATCCCGGTTGACGGTAAGGGACAGTCCGTAAAATTCCCACTCTCCAATGATGTAGGCCACCGGCTCCCCGGACAGCCGCCGCTCCACCAGTTCCTTCAGCTTCTCCTCCACCGCGTCGGAAGCGTAGAGGGCCATGTCCCGGTAATACTGTTCCCGGCTCTTTCCGGCGGCGGCGCACACCAGCTCCCGGGCCTCCAGCTGGGCGCCTTCCACCCCTGCTTCCCGCAGGCGGCGGCGCGCGTCCAGATAGAGGTTGTTGTAGGTGGTTGCCATGCTGTAACCACTCCTCGTCTCTCTTGTTCTCTCTCTCAAAACACCGTTATTGGGTGTTACCACCGATCTTTGCCCTGCTCCTGAGGCAGCACCAGAGTAAAAGCCCGGATACCCACCTCGATCATGGAGTCGTCCGGCTCAAAGGTGGTCCAGTTCTGGAGCCACATACCAGGGGCGGACATAAAGCGGGTAAACCAGTTGTCATGCCGGCCTACCATGCGGTTAAATTCATAGGTCAGGCTGACGATCACCGGCAGCATCAGCAGATGCAGGCCCATCCGCAGGAAGGTGTTGGTCACCTCCACAAAGGAAAACACCACGCTGGACAGCAGGATGCTCACCACGATCACCACGAAGAGGAAGCTGGTGCCGCAGCGGGGATGGTGCCGGGGCTGCTTACGAACATTTTCCACCGTCAGAGGCAGGCCGTGTTCATAGCAGAAGATGGTCTTGTGTTCTGCTCCGTGGTACTGGAATACCCGGCGGATATCCTTCATATGGGCGCACAAAATCAGGTAGCCCACAAAAATCACGATGCGGACCACACCCTCCAGCAGGTTGCGCAGCCACATGGCCAGGGGGGTAAAATGCCCCAGCAGGCCTACCAGAGCGGTGGGCAGCAGGATAAAAAGCCCCACCGAGAAACAGATCCCCAGCACCACCGCCAGCGTCACCAGAGCGGAGGCCGCCTTTTCGCTGCCCAGATGCTTGTCCAGCCACCGCTCAAATTTAGAGGGTTCCTCCGGCTCCTCGTCCTCGGGCATAAAAGACGCAGAGTACATCAGAGCCTTGACGCCGTTGGCCATGGAGGAACAGAAATTAAAGACGCCCCGGATAAAGGGCACTCCCAGTATGGGGTGCTTGTCCTTGATAAGCACCCGCTCCTCCACCTGTTCGGCCAGCTCCCCGTCCGGCTTGCGGACCACCACAGCCTTTTTCTCCGGCCCCAGCATCATGATGCCTTCGATAAGGGCCTGACCGCCGATCATGGTCTTGTATGGCGTGTCGCAGGCGCGTTTCGTCTGTTTTGACATTCGTTCCATGTTCTCCTTGCTGTTTGGATTCATATCTAATATATTGTATCAGACCCGCACCCCGATTGCAAGGGGTGCGGGCCTCTTTTTTAAAACAAATGTTCGATTGCCCTATTATTTCCTCACTGAGGCTGGATGGGCAGACGGACGGTGACGATACAGCCGCCCCCCTCGGCGTTGCCGATCTCCAGCACTCCCTCATGGCGGCTGACGATCTCGTCGCAGACAGCCAGGCCGATGCCGGAGCCTCTGGCCTTGGAGGAGCCTTTGTAGAACTTATATTTGACGTGGGGCAGCTCCTCCTCCGGGATGCCGGGGCCATAGTCCCGGATGGTAATGACCACCATATCCGCCTCCCGGCAGATGGCGGTATCAATGCGCTTGCCGGAACCGCCGTGCTTGGCGGCGTTGTCCAGCAGGTTGCAAAACACCTGCCGCAGCCGCTCCGGGTCGCCCTCAATGGGCGGGAACTCCTCATCGCAGTCGAAGTGGTTGAGCTCGATGCCCTCCCGGCGGAAGAACTCCCGGTAGGTATACACCGCATCCTCCAGCTCCGCCTTGATGTCCATGGGCTCCACCGACAGGGTAAACCGGCCGTCCTGAATGCGGGAGAACTCCAGCAGCTCCTCCACCATATTGGTAAGCCGCCGGGCCTCTGAGACGATGATGCCCATGCCCTTCTTCACATCCGCGCCGTCCCGCACCTCTCCATGCATGATGGTTTCCGCCCAGCCGTTGATAGCGGTGAGAGGGGTACGCAGTTCGTGGGATACCGAGGAGATAAATTCGTTCTTCATCTTCTCGCTCTGGTTGATCTTCAGGGACATATCATTGATGGCGTCGGTCAGATCGCCGATCTCGTCGTCAAAGCGTTTTTCGATCTGCACGCCGTAGGACCCGGCGGCAATGCGCTTTGCCGTCTCCGTGATCCCCGCCACCGGCTCCACGATGGAACGAACAAAGTACAGGTTGGAAAAATAAACGATGGCCAGGATCACCATGCCGATGCCCAGGGAGATGGCCACCACGATGATGATCTGCCAGTCCACATTGCGCAGGGAGGTAACATAGCGCATAGCTCCCACCACTTCCCCGTTGATAATGAGGGGGCTGGTGGCCGCCATGATATGCTCCCCGGTGCTGGGATCAGAGCCGGTCCACACCTCGGTCTTGCCCTGGCTCAGCGCCTTGGAGATGTCGGGGGTGCCCGGAGAACGGAAGGCGGTCAGGTCGGAACTGGAGTAACGGATCTGGCCGCCGGCGTCCAGAAACTCCACCTCCAGCCGGTCGCTGGACTGGTCCCCGCCCACCAGGGTACGGGCATACTCATAGTAGGAGTCGCCGCTGGTACGGTAGTAGTTGAAGCTGCGCACCGCGCTTTCCGCCTTCTGGGACAGGGATTCGCTGAGGGTGGAGTAGTAATAACTGCCCATGGCCGCGGAAAAGGCGGTCACCGCCAGCAGCACGATAAAGAGCACCACGCTGATGGAGTTGACCATCCACCGCTTCCGAATGCCGCGGATGCCTTTGATTTTCTTCATAGGTCGATGTTTCACCACCTGGGTTTGATAAAAGATAGCGCGTCACAGGGCCGGGCGGCCGCCGTCAGAACCCCCGTTTGTAGCCGTACCCCCATACGTCGTCGGCACAAAGTCCGCTCTCTTCGGGACAGCCTGAAGGCTATCCCTCATCCGCTCCCTTGCGCCTCCTCTCCCAAAGAGACCCGCTTCGCTGGGCTCTCTTTGGGTATGATGTGGGACTGGCACTGCTACATAGCAGCGGGTTTAAAAGCCCCACTTGTAGCCGTACCCCCATACCGTTGTTATAAAAGAAGGATTGGTCGGGTCGTCCGCCCCGCAAAACAGGTTTTGCGGGGGTCCCATTTTATATCTGCGCGGCGGAAATGAATTCCGCCTGCGCCAAGGTTTTGGCTACGCCAAAACGCTTGTACGGCTCAAGCGCCGCCCCGCCAAAGGCGGGTATCGAGGACGACTTCGGGCTGGGTCAGAATCCCCACTTGTAGCCGTACCCCCATACCGTTGTTATAAAAGAAGGATTGGTCGGGTCGTCCTCGATTTTGATCCGCAGGCGGCGGATATTCACGTCCACGATCTTCAGTTCTCCGAAGTAATCCCGGCCCCACACCGAGTCCAAAATTTCCTCCCGGGACAGAGCCTTCCCCGGATTGTCCATAAACAGCTTCATGATGGAATACTCCACCTGGGTCAGCTTGACCCGCTGGCCGTTCTTTTCCAGGGTGCGGTTGCGGGTGTTCAGCAGGAATGGCGGCTGACTAATCTCACCGGTATCCACCGCCTCGGCCCCGCCGGTGCGGCGGTACAGAGCGTCAATGCGGGCGGTAAGCTCCGCCGGGGAAAAGGGCTTGGTCACATAGTCGTCGGCGCCGGTCATCAGCCCGGTAACTTTATCCATTTCCTGGGTGCGTGCGGTAAGCATGATAATGCCGATGTTATTGTCCCCCGCCCGGATACGGCGGCATACCTCAAAGCCGTCCATGTCCGGCAGCATGATATCCAGCAGCGCCACCTTGATATCCGGGTTGCGCTTAAGCTGGGCCAGAGCCTCCTCACCGGTCTCGGCCTCAATGGCCTCATAGCCTGCCCGCTTCAGGTTGATCACCACAAAGCTGCGGATGTTGGACTCGTCTTCCAGCACGAGTACCTTTTTCATCCCATTCCCTCCTTATATTTCCGTCCATGTCAGGACCAGTCGTTGGTAATCAGTGCAAAGTGCGCCTTTACGCCGCTCTCATCCAGTCCGCAGTCCCAACTGTTCTGGATAAAGCGGGCAGCGTAAATGGTATCCCGGTCGTCATCCCCTGCCAGCAACCGGAACCGCCCCGACATATTGGCCCGCATATAGCGGTTGTCGCCCCGCAGGGTGTAGATTACCAGGAAGGGCGCCGGGTCCACACCGGCATCCCCCTCCCAGTAGGAGAAGATGACCGCCCGCTCTCCTCCGCCTGCCACGTCGCTGCGGGACAGCGTGATCTTGCCGTCCCAGCTGTCCGGCAGAATAAAATACCAGCCGTCCTGGTCATTATAGTAGGTGGAAAAGACCGGATGGGAGTTGCCGTTGATGTCGTACTGCCGCCAGCGGATGGCCCAGAAATTCACGGCAATACTGGTGCTGCTGGGATCGGGCAGGGCGTAGGGGTCGGGCAGCTCCATAATACCGTCATTATTGATGTCCTTGGCGGTCACTGCTGTATACCACCGGATGGTGTTGTCGCTCTCGCCGGTAGCCGGGTCCAGGGTAATGTTCTGGATACGGCCGTTTTTCCAGGCAAAAATATCGGTGATCTGCCCGGTCTGGCTGTAGGCGGTGCTGGAATTGTAATCGGTCTCGCTGCCGCTGCGCCCGTAGGCAGAGCTGACAAAGACAGCCGGGATATTGTCCTGTAAATAGCCGGTTTTCACCCCGCCCTCCGGCAGGCCGGTCACATTGCGGGACAACGGCGCGGAAGAATCCAGCCCCAGGATACCATTTCGGTAGTTGTACAGCTCCACCCGGTTGCTCTCCTCAGTGGCGCCGGTCTGGACCACCACGATCTCGTTTTGGCCGTCCTGATCCATGTCACAGATCTGGAAGTTGGTATAATTGGTGCGCATCAGTTCCAGTACCTGACCGTTGTGAATGGAATAGGCAGCCAGAGAATGGTTTTGATCGCTCATCATCTGCCAGCTGACGATGATCTCCTTGCTGGGACTGTCATCCAGATTCACATAGGAGACATAGTTGATGGCCGAGCCTTCTCCTTCGATGATGGCCGCCACCTCATAGTCGTCTCCGGTCTGGCGGTAGATGTAGATTTTCAAGGGCCGCTCTGACGAACTGACCCGGAAGAAAGCGATGGCCTCCTGCACGCCGTCGCCGTCCAGATCCTGAAGCTGCACTTTCTGGGTCAGTTCTCCGGTGAGGGGGGCGGCATACTCGCCGCCGGCGTTGAGGACCTCATTGATTTTGTTATCCAGTTTCAGATAGTCGTCCGGCGCTCGCGGCGGGGCGTAAAGGTCGTCCACCGATTGGGAAAAGCAGCCTGTCAGCAGCATCAACAGCCCTGCCGCCAGAATCAGTCTGAGTTTTTTCATGGATTTTCTGCCCTCCGTGGGAATTTTCGATATTGTTATCATAACACATCTTCCGATGAAATGGTATGGCGTTTTCTGAATTTATTCTGAGGACAGGGCTTGCCATCTGTCCACAATTCGTGTATAATACCATCCAGACCGCATATTGGACGCCGGTGTGATGGAATGGTAGACGTGACGGATTCAAAATCCGTTGGTGGCAACACCGTGTGGGTTCGAGTCCCACCACCGGCACCAACTAAGGTTGCTGAAAAAGATGCAACCCCTGAAACCCTTGCTGCGGCAAGGGTTTCAGCCGTTTCAGAGGGAAAAATCGAGCACCAGCCGAGATGGAGATGCAAAAGGCCATTTTCGTGATGTGGGGTGATTCGAACCTCTGAGCAAAGAAAAAACAGCGAGAGAAGCCCCCGCTGGCAGTTCCAATCGAACGGCCAACGGGGGCTTCTCTCTTTGTATTGCGCGGCTGTTTCAGTTGGTGGTATTGCTTGCTTTGTCCTTGGTTCCTTGGTGGTCTTGGTAATAGCTTTCTGACATGGTTTTGGATATACTTGCGTTGCAAAACGAGGAAAGGAGAGCAGACCATGGCAGACAAGAAAAACCTATGCGCTCAAATCGACATCACCCTGCACAACCGGGTAACAGAAGAAAAAGACCGCCTGGAGATGACCACCAGCCAGTACATCGCAGCATTGCTCACTGAATACTACAAGATGAAGGATGAGAATGGAGGAATCAACATGACAGGCAGCAGAACGATGGCATTCCAGATCCCCGAGGGACTCTTCCAGCGCATCAAGACCCACCTGGCCAAAGAAACGGCTCGGACCGGCGTAAAGCTCACCCAGCGGGACTTCGTCCTGGGCCTGATCGAGCAGGCGCTGGCGGAAACCGAAGCCAGCCTGGCCCCGGAGGACAGTGGAGCCGCCGGTACCACCCCAGATGCCAGCAAGGCCAGTGCGGAGGCGGAGAGAGACACAGTGGACATCGAACAATAACACAAGGAGTCAAAGCAAGGGGCCGGAGGGCACATCTCAAGCGGATGTGTCCTCCGGCCCCTTTTTTGTTTTCTCGAGAAGGAGGTGACATGATGCAAACAGCAGAAAGGACTCGTTTTACAGAGGCTGAAATGGCCACTGTCCGAGACACAGACCTTCCGGATCTGTTGATCTCCCTGGGCTACCAGGTGAAGCGGATCGGCAGGTACTACACCACGCAGGAGATGGACAGCATCCGAATCAAGGACAGACGTACCTGGTTCCGCTACTCAGAGGGCATCGGCGGAGACGCCATCACATTCCTCCAGCGGTTCTGCAACAAAAGTTTCCCGGAGGCGGTGGAATACCTGCTGACCTGGCATGGCCGCGCCCGTGACTCTCCCCCGGTGAGCACTTCGCGGCAGGCCAAGGAAAAGGAGAAAAAAGTTCCCTTTACCCTCCCACCTGCCAACGTGGATCACCGCAGGGTGTTTGCCTATCTCCGCAAGCGTGGGATCGCACCCCAAGTGATCCGGGGCTTTGTGGAGGCTGGATTGCTGTACGAGGACGCCCAGCATCACAACTGTGTCTTTGTTGGCCGGGACCAATCAGGAGCGCCGGTATTTGCCAACCAACGAGGAACCTATGATCGGAACGGCAGCAGCTTTAAGGGGGATGTCCCAGGCAGCAATAAGGACATCGCATTTCGACTTCACTGCAGCAAGAAGCATGATGCAGTTCTTGTCTTTGAGGCCCCAATCGACCTGATGAGCTTCTGCACCCTGCACCGGAAAGTGACCTCCAACGCGGTGGCGCTGTGTGGGCTGTACGAAGGAGGACTGCGGACCTATCTGCGAGACAACCCACACATACGCCGGATTATTCTGTGCCTGGATAACGATGAACATGGTCGGCAGGCAACCCAAAAGCTCCGAGAAATGTTCTGCGTACACAGGAACTCTGGTTCTACAATGCGCCGGTGGGCGGCGTGGAGATTACCAAAGTCAATGAGGTTGATCAGGCAGAGACCATCCCTGGAGTCACGTTTGAGATCCGCCGCGTCAGCGACGACGCTCTGGTGGACACCGTGACCACCGGGAAGGATGGAAAAGTGTTCTTGCCCTTGGAGGCTGACAACTACTATGCCGTGGAAACCGATTGCCCGGATACCTTCAAATTGGACCCCACACCCATCTACTTCACCGTAAAGGATGGGGAGATCACCAGAAAGACTGTGACCAACAAGGCATTCTCCGGCATCCTGCTGCACAAGATCGACGCAGACACCCGAAAGGGCATTTACGGCGTGACCTTCCTGCTCTATGACAGCAACATGAATCCGGTGGATCAGTTCACCACCGACCAGAACGGATACGCCTACATTGACACCCTGGAGCTGTCTGGCAAGGTGTATCTGCGGGAGCTGGAGAACGAGGGCTACATCGTAGACGAACAGCTGAAAACCGTCTATATAAAGCCGGGCGAGACCACGGAAATCACCTGGGAAAACCGGGCCATCACAGGCCAGATCCAGATCGTCAAGAAGTCTGCCGACTACAACCCCACCAACGGCCTGCCTGCGGGAACGCTGCTGGAGGGGGCTGTATTTGAAATCTATGATAAGGCGGGTAATCTAGTGGACACCATCCGCTCTGACAGCCGAGGGCTGGCCGTGTCCAAACCTTTGCCTCTCTCCCGCTATACCATCCGTGAGGTCAAGGCTCCGGCCAATTACGGCGTAAATGAAACGGAACTCACCGCCTATCTGGAACATGAGGGACAGATCGTCAAATTTGAGGTGACCAACAAGAGCCTGACTACCGGCGTATCCATCACCAAAACCGGCCCCAAGGAGATCATGGCAGGCCAGCCGGTACGCTATACCTTCTCCGGCATCGCCAATAGCTCCAATGTCCGGCTGGACAACTTTTATTGGCGCGATACCCTTCCCGCAGAAGTACGGCTGGACACGGTGGTCACCGGAACCTATAACTTCCCTGGCACCTATAAGATCACCTATCGTGTGAACGGCGGCGAGTATCGGACCCTGGCAGACAACCTGTCCACCAGCAAGAACTACACCCTGGCTGCCTCGGCCACCGCACTGGGCCTTGCCAGCAATGAACGGGTCACAGAGGTCATGTTCGTCTTTGGACAGGCCCCTGCTGGCTTTGCCCAGGTAGAAAAGCCGTACCTCCACTGCACCGCCGTGGCCAACCTGGCCTCCACCTCCTTTGTCAATGTGGCCGACGTGGGCGGCGTCTACAACGGCCAGTGGGTGCAGGCCGTCAGCCGTTGGGTAACTACGGTGTACGGCAAACCTGTCATTCCCACCCTGCCCCGGACGGGGTATTAAGCCCTTGGGGGACTCACAGAATCTGTGAGTCCCCCTCTTTCTTACAACCAACTATTCTAACAGAAAAAGGAGAAATGAACGATGTTGAAGATCACTGCCACTGGAAATCTGACCAATGATGTGGAGCTGAAGATGAACGAAACCACGGGCAAGCCCTATGCCATCCTGCGCATTGCCTCGGACCGCCGCTATCGAGATCAGGAGGGCAACCGGCTCACCGACTTCATCTCCATCAAGGTGCGCGGTCCCCTGGCCGAGTTCTGCGCCGCCTATGCCTGGAAGGGCTGCAAGTTGGCCGCCTCCGGCGACTTCGAGACCATCACTTTTTCTGACGATCCCACCCGCCAGCCCGGCTTCCTGATCAAGGCTACGGAGGTGGAGCTCCTCTCCCCCCATCGGGCAGAGGATGCAACCGCTGCCGGGCAGAACCAGGCCGAGTGTGAGGCCGCCTGATGAAGAACACTGGGATCATTTACAGCAGCACAGAGCGCACCCCTGTCGTGCTGCCTGAGATGGCCGAGCTGCTCCCGCCTTTGAGCGAGGAGCAGCTCGGTGCGCTGGAGGCGGATCTCCTGAAAAATGGGTGCTATACCTTCATCATCGTCAATGAGGATCTGGTCGTCATTGACGGGCATAACCGAAAATCCCTGTGCGACAAGCACGGCCTGCCCTATCAGATGCTGGTGTTCGCCTTTGACGATCTGCTGGAGGCCAAGCAGTGGGCTCTGGATACACAGAAGGGCCGCCGCAACCTGGACAAGTGGGAGCTGGGCAAGATCGCCCTGAAGCTTAAGCCGGAGATCGAAGCCAGGGCCAAGGCAAACCAGGGTACGCGAACTGACCTTTCGGCAACATTGCCGGAAAGTTCCGTTCCTGTTGATACCCGCAAAGAACTGGCAGACTCCGTTGGCTTGGGTGAGCGGACCATGGGCAAAGTGATGCAGATCGACGAGCACGCCCCCGCAGCGGTCAAGGAGGCGCTGGACAAGAAGGAACTGTCCATCAATCAGGGCTACCAGATCACCAAGCAGGTGGAGGATCTGCCGGAGGAGCAGCGAGAGCAGGCCGCCCAGGAGGCGCTGGACATCCTGAAAGCAAAAAAGGAAATCCAGGAAAAGGACGCAGAGATCGACCGTGAGGGGAAGATCGCCGGAGTCTTCTGCAAGGCGTATGAAAAGGCGGTCCTGCTGGACCCCACAGAGGAAAATGTCCGGATCTGGGCTAAATGCACCCGCATGACCAGGGACGAGATGGAAGATACGGTGAAAGAGTCTCGTGAATTGGCGGAGGTGTTTCGGACCATTGCCGACCTCATGGAGCGCCTCCTGCCGGAGAGGGGGACGCTATGACGGAAATGAGTGTCCGCCAGTGGCAGGAGCGGTTCCGTGCCGGGGATTTTTCCTCGAAAGATCGTGCCGTTCAGTGTGAGGCCGGGTGGTATGACTGGTTCTGTCAGGATGACGCGCTGGCCGGACGGCTCCAGAAGTTGAGCAAGGTGGTCATGGGGATCACCGACCCGTATATCCTGGACCACTACTATGTCTGGTTCAAGAACAACTGCCCGCTGTCCGGCCCGCTCTATGATGACATGCGGTTTGAGCCGCTACATGGCGACCGCAACGGGAGATATTTTGTGGTCATACGGGACAGTCCCCATGAGACCCATAAGTGGACCATCTACACGGAGCGCCATGGATTTGAACAGCCGGAATTCACCTGTGCAAACGTGCGGGATATGCTCCGCCATATCAATACCATGGCCCCGGAAACCTGGCGCGGTGATCCGCAGCCTGCAAAAGCGCCGCATTCCCCTCAAAAGAAGCGAAAGGAGGCAGAACGATGAACCGGGAAAACGCGGGTGCCAAGCCGACTGCTCCGCCCAGACTGCCGCCAGCGGCTGAGCAGGAGATCCTGGAGGCGTTGTTCGAGGGGATGGAGATCCACTCCAGCGAGATCGCTGCAATCCTGAAAAAGCATGGCGTGTGCGGGGATGTGGAGGCCCTCCAGGACAGCTACCGCAAGCGCCTGGGCCAGCGTCTCATGGCCAGTCTCCGGGATGATACCGGGCGGCGTGAGGTGCTGGCCAACGGAAAAGGCAGCTATGTGGTGCTGGAGGGCTGCGGTGATAGACGGCAGCTCAAACAGATCCGTCGCCGTATCCAGAGCCAGATGAATGGGCTGGATATCCCCGTGCGTCTTGCATCGGTTGTTCTGTCCTGCCAGCATGACCCTGAGAAAGATCTGGGCCAGCTGCAGGCGGAACTCATGGACCATGTGATCCAGCCCGCACTGCGGGAGCTGCCGCCCGATACGAATACAGAGATCCTGATCAATCCATCCGGGCGGTTTGTCTACGGCGGATTTGAGGCGGATACCGGCCTCACGGGCCGCAAGCTGATGGTGGATACCTATGGCGGACTGGCCCCTCACGGCGGCGGCGCGCTGTCTGGTAAAGACTCCACCAAGGTGGACCGCAGCGGAGCCTACATGGCGCGCTATATTGCCAAGAACATTGTATCTGCCGGTCTGGCGGATCGCTGCACCGTCGCCCTGGCTTATGCCATCGGAAAGGCTGAGCCTGTGGCAGTCAACGTGGATACCGAAGGGACCGGCGAATACCAGGATGAGGTACTGGAGCGGGCTGTGCGGGCGGTCTTTGACCTGACCCCCGCCGGGATGATCCGCACCCTGGGACTGGACAAGCCCCTCTTCGCTCAGTTCTGCAACTATGGCCACTTTACCCATCCGAACGCGCCCTGGGAGCAGACGGAGAAAGCGGAGGTACTGTGCAACGCCTGCCGCATCAAGGAAGCAGGTGTGTCGGACCGTTGAAACATGTTGCCTCCTGTTCCTTTGGTAAGGACAGTCTTGCCACCATATTACTGGCTCTGGAACATGGGGAGCCTCTGGATGAGGCAGTATACTGTGAGGTCATGTTCGACAAGGAGATCTCCGGCGAGGTGCCGGAACACCGAGATTTTATCTACACCACCGCCATTCCGGCTTTAGAACGCAGGGGTGTGAAGGTAACCGTCCTGCGCAGTGAGAAAACGTATGTGGATCTCTTCACAGGCAAAATCACCCGTGGTCCCAAGAAGGGCCTTCTGCGTTCTTTTCCCATCTGCGGACGGTGTGCTGTTCAGAGAGATTGCAAACTGAAACCGATCCTGCGATACCAAAAATCGCTGCCGCCCGACACAGTTCAGTATATTGGGATCGCCAAGGACGAGCAGGAACGGCTGCTTCGATTGGCCGGGAACCGTGTCTCCTTACTGGACAAGTACAACTGTACAGAGGAAGATGCAAAGCAGCTCTGCCAGCGGGCTGAACCGCTACCCGTCAAGAGGACAGTGAAAAAGTATAAAAATTCCCCGGCCAGCAGTTCATTTCTGCTGGCCACTTTTTATGCGGCGAGGCACAACTTATGCTTTTCCAATGGCG
>NZ_JBBHLB010000019.1:0-65604 GCF_037572415.1 Flavonifractor porci | reverse complement strand
CAAAGCGCGCACGCTTGCGGGCTGAGAAGTGTTTTTTCCAAGGCTCATGTCCTTGGAAAAAACAGATTCTGACTCTGTTTTGCCGCCTGCGGGCGGCAAAACTCTGCCGAGGGCTTTTCCTCGGTGCAAAAACTTATTTCTCTCTTGCATCAGTTCCGCCTTTTTCGACAGACTGAGCGGAGCGCAGTCGTTTGACTGCGCTCCGCTTGTCGAAAAATCTCCTCTCAAGGTGGCCTCGCAGAGTTCCGTCGCCCGCAGGCGACGGAATCAAATCAAAATCCGTCATTTCCGGGGACATGAGCCTCGGAAATGACACTTCTCATGGCGGGTGGGGCGACTATTTCGTATGAAATCGAGTCCCGCCCGTCATGCAGTCTCTTGTCGAAACAGGCACGAGTGCCTGTTTCGACAGTCTTAAACAAGCGGAGCGCAGTCGTTTGACTGCGCTCCGCTTGTATGTATGGGTAAGGGTTTGAGGGGAATCAGAAGTTGACTTCTTCACCGTAGTAGATGCAGGTGAAGAGCTTGGCCATGGTCTCGGGATCAATGGGACGGGGATTGGAGCCGGTGCAGGCGTCGCCCACCGCGTTGGTGGCGATGGCGGTCAGCTTCTCCTTGAACTCGTCCTCGATGATGCCGAAGTCCTTCAGGGTGTTGGGAATGCCCATGGCGTCGTTCATAGAGCGGATCTTGGCACGCAGGCCCTCCACGCACTCCTCCACGGTGCCGGTGATGCCCATAGTCTTCGCGATGTCGGCATAGCGCTCCGCCACGCCGGGCGCTTTCGCGTTGTAGGCGATGACGTAGGGCAGGTACATGGCGTTGGCCAGACCGTGGGTGATGTGGCCGGTGGAGAAGGCGGCGCCAGTCTTGTGGGCCATGGAGTGAACGATGCCCAGCAGAGCGTTGGAGAAGGCCATGCCGGCCAGGCACTGGCCGTAGTGCATCTCCTCGCGGCAGCTCATGTCGCCGTTGAAGGAGCGGATCAGATCGTTGTTCACGATGTCGATGGCCTTCAGGGCCAGAGGATCGGTGAACACGGTGTGCAGGGTGGACACATAGGCCTCGATGGCGTGGGTCAGAGCGTCCATGCCGGTGTGGGCCACCAGCTTGGGGGGCATGGTCTCAGCCAGAGCGGGATCGATGATGGCCACGTCGGGAGTGATGTTAAAATCGGCCAGAGGATACTTGATGCCCTTCTGGTAGTCGGTGATGACGGAGAAGGCGGTGACCTCGGTGGCGGTGCCGGAGGTGGAGGGGATGGCGCAGAACTTGGCCTTCTGACGCAGCTCGGGGAAGGAGAAGGGGGTGATCAGATCCTCAAAGGTGGTCTCGGGATACTCATAGAAAGCCCACATGGCCTTGGCGGCGTCGATGGGGGAACCGCCGCCCATGGAGATGATCCAGTCGGGCTGGAACTCACGCATCACAGCGGCGCCGTTCATAACGGTCTCCACAGAGGGATCGGGCTCCACGTTCTCGATGAGCTTGGTCTCAATACCGGCTTCCTTCAGATAAGCAACCGCCTTATCCACAAAGCCGAAGCGCTTCATGGAGCCGCCGCCCAGTACCAGCACCGCGCGGGTGCCCTTCAGGTTCTTCAGATTCTCCAGGGCGTTGGGGCCGTAATAAATGTCTCTGGGAAGAGTAAAACGGGACATGGTAAGTACCTCCGTATCATTCATACATAAATATTCAATCGTTAAATGTTTAACGATCTGACGGCCCCTATTATGGCATATTGTTAATTCTTTGTCAATCGCCTCCAGGGAAACTATCCGTTCCAAACTTTCCGTTTTACCAAATAACCGGGAAATGGCTATGTAGGGCGCACAAGTGTGCGCCCGTTATGGGGTCAGAGCACCAGCGTGCCGTTTTCATCTTCCAGCAGCAGGAGGATGTGCTGCTGCTTGCCGGTTTGGGCGTTGACGTAGATGAGCACATGGGTGCCGTCCTTGGCCTGGCACTTGAACTCGTGGCACAGCACCTCGTACTCGCCGCCGGTGGGGATGAGGGCCAACTGGTGGGAAAGAACGGTGAGGGAATCGTCCACCAGGGCCTGGGCGGTCTGGGCGTCCACAGCGGGGGAGGACAGGTCCCGGCTGCCGTGGTGGGTCAGGTAGCCCGCCGCCTCAAAGCCTACCACCTCTCCGGTGTCCAGGGCCACCGACACCTTCACCAGGTCGGGGTAGCAGTACACGCCGTTCTCCACCGGGGCGAAGTTGACCGCCAGCACCCCGTCCTGCTCCATGAAATAGCTGGGGGCCATGTTGGCGTAGCCTTTTTCCGCCAGGAAGGCGGCGGCTTTTTCGCAGCCCTCCCCCCGGCTGAGCACCGCCTCTCCGGCGGTACGGGAGGAGAACACCTCCAGGATCTGTCCTCCCTGACAGGTGACCTGGATATAGAGCTGGCCGCCGTCCACCATGGCTGTGAAGCCGTAGGAGGGCAGATTACCCTCGGACCGGGCGGTGAGGGTGAATACCTCGGGCCGCAGGCCCAGGAAGGCAGCGGCGGCCTCTCTGGCCTCCTCCTCGGTGACCTGGGGCAGGCCCTCCAGCATTCGGGGGGTGCGGCCGTCCAGGTGCTGGGAGAAGGGGCCGTCGTAGATCAGGGTGGGCACCTCGGGGAAGTCGGACTCCACGCTCTGGAAGGCGGAACCGCCGTTGACCTGACCGCTTCCGTCCTCTGCCGCCAACCGCTCACGGGCCTCCGCCAGATCCTCCGGCCGGATAGCCCCGGCGCTCAACTGGGCCTGGAGGGTCTCCAGCGTGAGGGAGAGCTCACCGGCCGCCTCACACAGCTGGAACAGGGCGTCCCGGTGCTCGTTGGTGCATACCAGCTCCGCCGAGGTCCCCTGGGCCAGGGACATGGCGTAATCGCCCGCCCGGGCCAGGAAGGCGGCGGTCTGCTCCAGCTCTACGTTGCCGTAGGGCAGCTCGCCCAGGGCCGCCTGGGCGGCCTGAGCTTTGGAGTAGGCCTGGGCGCACAGGGAGGCGAACAGGGCGGGGGAGGTGGCGTGGCTCATTTTGGTCAGTGCCACCTCCAGTTCTCCCGTGGCGATGGTCAGCTCGGCGAAGGCATGGCGGTAGCCGTTGTCCAGCAGCCGCCGGTACTGAGCGGCCCGGACATGGCCCTGAACGGCAAAGCCGGCGGTAATGACAAAGGCCGCCGCCAGAAAGCTGACGGCCAGCACCCGGATCTTCTGTTTTGACATAAAAACGCCCCCTTTTACCGCTAGTATGGGTAAAAGGGGGCATACTATGTGACACTTATTTTGCCAGCTGAGCCATACCCAGCTTGATGCGGCGGAGGGTCTCCTCACGGCCCAGAATGTGGCACAGTTCCACCGCGCCGCCGGGGGTGACCGCCTTGCCGGACAGGGCGGTACGCACCGGCCACATGATGCGGCCGTTCTTCAGCTCCAGCTTCTGAGCCAGGCCGATGAGGGCGTCGTGGATGGAATCGTAGGTCCACTCAGGCAGATCCTCCAGCACGGGCAGCACCTGCTCCAGGGCCTCCAGGGAGTTTTCCTCGTTGGTCTTCATCTTCTTGTGGCAGTATAGCTCGTTGGAGTACTCGGGCAGGGCGTCGAAGAAGTCCACCTGGGGAGCGATATCCAGCCAGGTGTCGCACCGGGGCTGCACCAGGGGGGCGATGAGCTTCCGGTCAATGCCCTCGGTCTTGACGGCTTCCTTCAGGTAAGGCTCGGCGCCCTCGTAGAAGGCCTCGGGGGAGAGGGCACGGAGGTAGTTGGCGTTAAAATATTTCAGCTTCTCGATGTCGAAGATGGCGGGGGACTTGGAGATGCCGCCGATGTCAAAGACATCAGCCAGTTCAGCCAGCGTAAAGAACTCCCGCTCAGCGTACTCGCCCTTGGGGGACCAGCCCAGCAGGGTAACGTAGTTCACCACCGCCTCGGACAGGTAGCCCATGGCGATGAGGTCCTCGTAGGAGGGGTCGCCCTTGCGCTTGCTCATCTTGTTGTGCTGGTCCCGCATAACGGGGGAGCAGTGGATATAGGTAGGCACCTCCCAGCCGAAGCCCTCGTACAGCAGGTTGTACTTGGGGGCGGAGGACAGGTACTCGGAGCCGCGCACCACGTGGGTGATGCCCATGAGGTGGTCGTCAATGACGTTGGCGAAGTTATAGGTGGGCAGACCGTCCCGCTTCATGAGCACCTGGTCGTCCAGGGTCTTGTTCTCCACGGTAATGTCGCCGAACACGGCGTCGGAGAAGGTGGTGGTGCCATCAGCGGGGATGCGCTGGCGGATGACGTAGGGCTCGCCGGCGGCCACCCGGGCCTTGGCAACCTCCGGGTCCAGATCCCGGCAGGGATCGGCGGCCCGGTCAAACTCGCCGGAGTCCTCCTCGGACTCGGTCTTTTCACAGAAGCAGTAGTAGGCGTGGCCCTTCTCCACCAGCAGCTCGGCAAACTTGCCGTACAGGTCACGGCGCTGGGTCTGGATGTAAGGACCCACAGGGCCGCCCAGATCGGGACCCTCGTCCCAGGTCAGGCCGCACTTGCGCAGGGTGTTGTAGATGACCTCGGTGGCGCCCTCTACCAGACGGCCCTGGTCGGTGTCCTCAATGCGGAGAATGAATTTACCGCCGTTGTGGCGGGCGATGAGCCAGGTGTACAGGGCGGTACGCAGGTTGCCGACGTGCATATAGCCCGTGGGAGAAGGGGCGAAACGGGTGCGCACGCCGTCGTGGGGGATGCGGCCCTCCAGTTCCTCAAACCAGTTCAGATCCATACAGATCCCTCCGTTGAACAAAATACCCGGGTTGCGGGCGTCAAATCGTAACCTTTATTCTACCGTTTCAGCCCTAGAATTGTCAATAGTGCGGCCCTGTTATTCTTGTCAACCGCCGGGAAATGTGGTATTATATCGTCAACTATGCAGAAATCTCTTGACAAGGGTGTGAACCTGTTATGGAAATGAATAAGAAAGTCATCTTCAGCGGCATCCAGCCCAGCGGAGCCCTCCATCTGGGCAACTATCTGGGGGCCCTGCGCAACTGGGTAGCCTTGCAGGACGAATATAACTGCGTCTACTGCGTGGTGGATGAGCACGCCATCACCGTCCGCCAGGACCCGGCGACGCTGCGCCGCCAGACCATTGAGCTCTTTGCTCAGCTGCTGGCCTGCGGCATCGATCCGGAGAAGTCCATTCTATTCATTCAGTCCCATGTGCCCGCCCATGCGGAGCTGGCCTGGGTGCTCAACTGCTATACCATGTTCGGCGAGTTGTCCCGCATGACCCAGTTTAAGGATAAGTCCGCCCGTCATGCCGACAACGTCAATGCCGGTCTGTTTACCTATCCCTCCCTGATGGCAGCGGATATCGTGCTTTACCAGGCTGACCTGGTGCCGGTGGGGGAGGACCAGAAGCAGCACGTGGAGCTCACCCGCAACATTGTCCAGCGCTTCAACGGCGTCTACGGCGACGTATTTACCATGCCTGAGCCCTATATCCCCAAGGTGGGCGCCCGTGTGATGAGCCTGAACCAGCCTGACAGCAAGATGAGCAAGTCCATCCCCGAGGGCTGTGTGTTCCTGATGGATAATCCTGATGAGATCATGCGCAAGTTTAAGCGGGCCATCACCGACAGCGACACCGAGAACTGTATCCGCTACGACCGGGCCAATAAGCCCGGCGTGGCCACCCTGATGGACATCTATGCCGCCGTCACCGGCAAGACCTACGAGCAGATCGAGGTGGAGTTCGAGGGCAAGGGCTACGGCGCCTTCAAGCCCGCCGTGGGCGAGGCTGTGGTGGAGCTGCTCCGGCCCATCCGGGAGGAGACCGCCCGCCTGCTGGGCGACAAGGCCTATCTGGAAGGCCTGTACCGCGCCGGCGCGGAGAAGGCCGCCTCGGTGGCCCAGCGGACCCTGCGTAAGGTCCATAAAAAAGTGGGCTTCATTCCCCGCTGAGAGATAAAGGAGCATCTTTCCTATGCCAATCAATTCCGAGCTTCCCCTGCTGGGGATGGTGGCGGCCGCTCTGGTGGTGGCCTTTCTGGTGGCGCTGATCGCCACGCCGGTGGTCAAGAGCCTTGCGTTTAAGGTGGGTGCGGTGGATGTGCCCAAGGACAACCGCCGGATGCACAAGCACCCCATTCCCCGGATGGGCGGTCTTGCCATTTTTCTGGGCTTTCTGCTCAGCGTGCTGATTTTTCTGGACCTGAACGCCCAGATGCGGGGGATGCTGCTGGGCGCCACCATTATTGTGGTGCTGGGTATCTTTGACGATATCTATGCTCTGGGCGCCAAGCTGAAGTTTTTGATTCAGATCGGAGCCGCCCTGGTGGCGGTGCTCTCCGGCAACGTCATTGAGACCCTGTCCAATCCCAACGTCTTTTCCTCCGATCTGTACTGGGATCTGGGATGGCTGTCCATCCCGGTGACCGTGCTGTGGATCGTGGCCATCACCAACGCCGTCAACCTGATCGACGGCCTGGACGGCCTGGCCTGCGGTGTGTCCACCATCAGCTCCATGACGCTGCTGGTCATCGCCCTGGTGGTCAGCGAGGGGGACGTGGCCCTGCTTATGGCCGCTCTGGCCGGCGGGTGCATCGGCTTTTTGCCCTACAACATGAACCCCGCCAAGATCTTCATGGGGGACACCGGCTCCACCTTCCTGGGCTATATCCTGGCGGTGGTATCGGTCAACGGCTTGTTCAAGTTTTATACCATCATCTCCTTTGCCGTACCCTTCCTCATGCTGGGCCTGCCCATCTTCGACACCTGCTTCGCTTTCATCCGCCGCATTGCTCACGGTCAGAGCCCTATGCACGCCGATCGCAGCCATGTGCATCACCGGCTCATCGACATGGGTTTCAATCAGAAGCAGGCGGTGGCGGTGCTCTATATCATCAGTGGTATTCTGGGCCTGTCCGCTGTGGTACTCACCACCAGCGGCCCGGTGAAGGCCATGCTGCTGATGATGGCCCTGTGCTTTGCCGGCGCCATTGCCGGGCATATCTTCCTGAGCAATAACCGGAAAGAGATGGAGAAGGACAAAGAGCCTGAGGAGCAGCCGTCAGACCGTGCGGAGGAGGAGCAGAAATGAAAGAGATCCGTGTTATGACCATCTTCGGCACCCGGCCGGAGGCCATTAAAATGGCCCCCCTGGTGCAGGAGCTTCAAAGCCGTCCGGGCATCACCTCCATCTGCTGTGTCACCGCCCAGCACCGCCAGATGCTGGACTCCGTGCTGGATATCTTCCATCTGAAGCCGGACTATGACCTGAACATTATGGAGCCCCGGCAGACCCTGTCCACCATCACCACCAAGTGCCTGCTGGGCATGGAGGAGGTGCTGGATCAGGCCAAGCCCGATCTGGTACTGGTCCACGGCGATACCTCCACCACCTTTGCCGGTGCTCTGGCCGCCTTCTACCACCAGGTCAAGGTGGGCCATGTGGAGGCAGGCCTGCGGACGTGGGACAAGTACTCCCCCTTCCCGGAGGAGATGAACCGGAAGCTGGTGGGCGACATTGCCGACCTGCATTTCTGTCCCACCAGGAGCAACGTGGCCAATCTGGCCCGGGAGGACATCACCGACGGGGTGTTTATCACCGGCAATACCGTCATTGATGCCCTCAAAACAACAGTTGTAAAGGATTATCACTTTGCGACTGATTTGCTTAATCAACTGGACTACGAACATAAAAAAGTCATTTTGGTCACCTGCCACCGGCGGGAGAACTACGGTCAGCCCATGGCCAATATCATGACCGCCCTCCGCCGGGTGGCCGAGACCTTTGAGGATGTGGAGCTGGTGTATCCGGTCCACCTGTCTCCCGTGGTGCGGGAGGCGGCGGCCAAGCACCTGTCCGGCCACCAGCGCATCCATCTCATCGATCCTCTGGATGTGGAGGAGATGCACAACCTGATGGCCCGGTCCTATCTGGTGATGACCGACTCCGGCGGATTGCAGGAGGAGGCCCCGGCCCTGGGACGGCCTGTGCTTGTCCTGCGGCGGGAGACCGAGCGGCCCGAAGCCGTGGAAGCCGGCACCGTCAAGATCGCCGGTACCGAGGAGGAGACCATCTTCCGTATGGCCTCTGAGCTGCTGACTGACGAGAAGGCCTACCATGAAATGGCCCATGCGGTCAACCCCTACGGCGACGGCTTTGCCTGCCGCCGCATCGTCGACGCCATTGAGTGGCAGTTTGGCCTGCGGGCGGACAAGCCGGAGGAGTTCGGCGTTTAAACGAGTTTGTTGATAGATCAGATCCCTTGGTCGAGCCTGAGGAGGGAGCGGCATGGAACGGCGCAATCGGAATATCCTGGTGGTGCTCATCGGCATCGTCATTACCGTTGCCATGCTCTCCAGCTTTGGGCTCGGCCTTTTTGCGCCCGATACCGCCAAGATCCAGCTGCCCGCCCCGGCGGCCAGCCAGTCCCAGGCGCCGGTGGGGGAGGATGAGTATGTACGGGTGGAGATCACCACTGAGACCGTTCAGTATGTGGTGGAGCACACCCTGACCCGGCCGGAGAGCTATGGCCGAACCGTGACCATTGAGGATTTCTGGGGGGAAGGCCAGAGCGGCGTCACCCGTGCCACGGTATGGGTGGACGGCGGCTGGACCCATACCACCGCCACGCTGCCCGGCGGCGCCGTCCGCCACTCCATCGTGGGGGATGGACAGTTCTGGCTGTGGTATGAGGGGAACAGCCGGGTGCTCACCGGATCGGCGGACGAGAATTCCGCCGATCTGGAGGGCCAGCGCATTCCCACCTACGAGGACGTGCTCCAGCTGAAGCAGTCGGAGATTGCCGACGCCGGCTATGAGGATAAGGAGGGGGTCTCCTGTATCTTTGTGGAGACGGTGCCCGACAGCCAGGGCTATGCGGAGCGGTACTGGATCTCCACGGACAGCGGCCTGCTCTCCTGTGCCGAGACCAGACTGGAAGGCCAGCTGATCTACCGGATGAGCGCCTTTTCCGTGGACCGGCCTGTACCGGAAAACGCATCCTTCGCGCTGCCCGACGGTACGGTGCTCCACGACCCCAGTTAATTCAGCCCCAACAGCAGCACCAGGGCCAGCGTGATGACCAGCTCCGTATCGTCGCCTTCCAGAAAGAGAAAGAGCAGGATGAGCAGCAGCAGCACGTCCCCGGTGTCCAGACTGTCCAGCTTCAGACTTTTCAGCAGCTCACTCAGTGCGCCGCTCTTCTTTTTGCCCCCCGCCTTTGGGGGGCGCTTCTCTTCCCGGGGTGGGGGAGAGGGGGCGTCCTCCTGGGGTATCCTGGTGTAGGAGGTGCCGTTGGGGATGTAGCGGTTATACATCGTCCTCCTCCTCTCCGCGGTCACGGAACATCCGCAGCGCCGTCCGGATCACCCGGGTGAGCCGGGCGATGCGGACGGCCTGATCCATTTTTTCCTGCCGCTCCGGTTTGAGAAAGGGCTTGAGGGCGGCCAGCAGGGCGGTCTTTTTGTCGTCCTGGGCGGAATACTCCGACAAAAGCCCCATCCCCATCTGGAGCAGTCTGGGGTCTAGCCCGTCCAGGGCGGACAGGGGGGAGGGGGCGTCGCTCTCTGTTGGCGGCTGGGCGGCCGTTTCAGACTCCGGTTCTGCCGCGGGCTGTTCGGATGCCTGATCCTCCTGCTTACCCGAGAGGGACTGGGCCAGGGACATAATCTGTTCCATGGCCTGGGGATTGCCCAGGATCTGGTTGAGTTGTTCTTCCAACTGGGCCACGGGCCATCCCTCCTTGGCGTAAAATCAGTCCTGTTTGGGAGCGGTTTGATTGAGCCGTTCCACCAGTTTGGCGCCCTCCGGGTTCTGCATCACCTGGCGCACCATGGCCACCAGGTCTTTGGCATCCCCCAGAGCGGCGGAGGCCGCGGCGGTTTTCAGCTTGCCGCCGGCGTTCTGATTGAGCAATTCCATCAGCCGCTGGGCGTCCGGGGAGTGGATCACCTGCTCCAGCAGGGCCCGGTTGTGCTCCAGGGCGGCGGTGGGATCGATTTTGTTCTGACCCATATCATCAACTCCATCCCTAATATATAGTGGCGTCCAGTTCATTATATGTGCCGCCCTTGAGAAGGTGATTGTATGAAACTGCTGATTTTTTCGGATTCCCACGGCAATGTGGCCAATATGGAGGATGTGGTGCGGCTGGAGAGCCCTGACCGAATCCTTCATCTGGGAGATCTGGCCCGGGACGCCGAGGACCTGGCGGCCAAATTCCCCCACATTCCGGTGACCTACGTCCCTGGCAACTGTGACGGACGGCGGCCCGACCTGCCGGAGGAGCGGATCTTTACCCTGGAGGGCTGCAAGATCCTGATGACTCACGGACACATCTACCATGTGAAGATGGGTATGGGCATGGCAGTGCGGGCGGCCCGGGAGGCAGGGGCCCATCTGCTGTGCTTCGGCCACACTCATGAGGCCTTCTGCGAATTTGAAAACGGGATGTGGATCGTGAATCCCGGTTCGGTTGGTACCTTTGGACCTCACACCTACGCCGTGGCTGTTCTGGAGGACGGCGGCGCGGTGTGTTACCTCAGTCATTTATAAGAGAAGGGAAGGATGGCTATGCTGCTTGCGGTGGACGTAGGCAACACCAATATGGTGTTCGGCATCTATGAGGGGGCGGAGCTGAAGGGCAGCTTCCGTACCATGACGGACAGCGATCGTACCTCCGATGAGCTGGGACTGCTGGTGTGTCAGTATTTCCAGCGCTTCGGCCTGGAGCTGGACCAGATCGAAGATGTGGTGATTGGTTCTGTGGTGCCTCAGGTGATGCACACCCTCAACAATGCTATGAAAAACTATGTGGGCAAGACTCCTCTGGTGCTGGACGACGGACTGGACCCCCGGCTGCCCTATGTGCCCTGCGCCAGCGAGGAGCGGCTGGGTCCCGACCGGGCGGCGGCTGATATCGCCGCCATGGCCAAATACGGGAAACCTCTGATCGTGCTGGATTTCGGCACTGCTACCACTCTGGATGCGGTGAGCCGGGACGGGGTATATCTGGGGGGCTGCATTACCGCCGGGGTGCGGGTATCCATCGATGGATTGTTCCAAAAGACGGCCCTGCTGCCCCGGGTGGAGCTGGTAAAGCCGGACACCGTGCTGGGTACCACTGCTGTGGGGCAGATCCAGGCGGGAGCGGTGATGGGCTATATCGGCGCCATCGAGTACCTGATCCGTCAGGCCAAGGTGGAGATCGGCGAGCCGGACGTGAAGGTGATCGCCACCGGCGGACTGGCCCGGATGGTGGCGGACAACACAGAACTCATCGATGTGGTGGACCCCCAGCTGGTGCTGGATGGCCTGCGCATTATCTATGAGCGGGAAAAGAAACGGTAAGAAAAAGCGGTGGGCGCTGCAATACAGCGCCCACCGCTTTTTTAAAAAAGGCGTGCCGCAGTGTGCGGCACGCCAAATGTGAGGTTTTGATTCAGTTCATCTGCTTGCGGCGGGACAGGTTGATAGTGCCGTCCTGCATGGAGTCCACGTCGTCCAGGCTCTTGCCGGTGCCGTAGGCCACACAGGAGATGGCGTCGTCGGCCACATGGGTCTCAATGCCGGTGTGAGACTCGATCAGCTTGTCGAAGCCCCAGACCAGGGAGCCGCCGCCGGTCATGACGATACCGTTGGTGGAGATATCGGCCACCAGCTCGGGAGGAGTGCGCTCCAGCACGCCGTGGATGGCCTCCAGAATGCGGGTGGAGACCTCCTCGAAGGCCTCGATCATCTCGCTGGAGGACACGGAGAAGACACGGGGCAGGCCGGTCATCAGGCAGCGGCCCTTGATCTCGATGGTCTGCTCCTCGGGGCGGGGGAACACACAGCCGATCTGCATCTTCAGCTCCTCGGCAGTACGCTCGCCGATGAGCACGTTGTGCTTGCGGCGGATATACTTGACAATGGCCTCGTCGAACTGGTCGCCGGCGATCTTGATGGAGGTGGACTCCACGATGCCGGACAGGGAGATCACGGCGATATCGGTGGTGCCGCCGCCGATGTCCACGATCATGTGGCCGTCGGGCTTGGCGATGTCGATACCGGCGCCGATAGCAGCGGCCACGGGCTCCTCAATGAGGTATACCCGGCGGGCGCCGGCCTGGATGCCGGCGTCGATGACGGCACGCTCCTCCACCTCGGTGATGCCGGAGGGGACGCAGATGACGATGCGGGGCTTGAAGAGCCGGAAGGAGGTCACCTTACGGATAAACTCCTTGAGCATCCGCTCGGTCATATCGTAGTCGGAAATGACGCCCTCCCGCAGGGGACGGATGGCCACGATGTTGCCGGGGGTACGGCCCAGCATCTGCTGTGCCTCAGTGCCCACTTTGAGCAGCTTGCCCGTATTTTTGTCAATGGCCACCACGGAGGGCTCCCGCAGGACCACGCCCTTGCCCTTTACATAGACCAGGATAGAAGCTGTACCCAGGTCGATACCGATATCTTTACTGAACATACCTGCACCTCGACGTTTTTACTCTATATGATGAATGGTAATGACTGACCCAAAAGTCAACTCAGTCAGACAAGCCCGGACAAAATGCCCCAGCTTGAATCTTTTATATTATACAGAAGTGTGCCCACCATTTCAACGTGAATTTCCGCTAATTTTGTGAATTTTCCGGTATGGAAGCCGGTCAGAGCGCCTATCTGGCCCCGGCCAAAACACTTGCGCGCCAAAAGGCGCAGCCGGCAAAGCCGGGTCTCCGTGTGCCCCCTACTCTCTACCGGGCCCGGGCCAGGGCGGCACACACCACATCCTCTGCTCCCATGGTACGCAGAGTGCGGGCGCACTCCGACAGGGTGGAGCCGGTGGTCACCACATCGTCTATGAGCAGGACCCGCTTTCCTACCACCAGTTCCGGGTCCACCGGGGTATAGGCGCCCAATACGTTGGCCCGGCGCTGGGCATCCTCGGTGATACCGGACTGGGGATCGGTATTCCGCTCCTTCCGCAGGGTCTCTACCGCCACATCCCCCAGCTCCAAAGCGGCGGCGCTGGCCAGCAGGAAGGCCTGGTCGTAGCCCCGCTCCTTCTTTCGCCGGTCGGAGAGAGGCACCCAGGTGATAAGATCGTACCGTCCGTCCAAATGGTCGTGGACACACTGGGCCACCAATTTGCCGTATACTTTATGGTAGCCACGGCGTCCTTTAAACTTGTACCGGTGGATGGAATCCCGTACCTTGTCCTGATAGCGCAGCGGCGCGGCGCACAGGGAGAAAAATTCCCCTGTCAGTTCCGCTTCGCCGTCGGTGAGCCAGGGCAGTTCCCGCTGGCAGCGCCGGCAGAAGCCGCTTTCGCCGGAGTCCAGCACCTTCCCGCAGAACACACACTTGGGCGGGAAGAGCAGGTCCAGCACGAAGCCCAGCGGCCCGCTCATTTTGGCGCCTCCGCCGAGATCGGCCCGTGCTCCTTTTCAAATTCCCGGATGCAGCTTTGGATCAGGTAGAGGATCTGACCGCTCATGGAGCGGCCTTCATAGGCGGCCACATACTGGAGCTTGTCATGGAGGATCTTGTCGGTCCGAATGCTCAAATGATTGGTCTTTTCCATTCTGTTTTTCCTCCCTTCATCCGTGGTAAACAAAGCATATCTTACGCTTAAAATGTTAGTTAAATATTAGTGCGTTTTTACGGCATAAAATTTAAGGAAAATCCGCCCTCCAAAGCAGGGGGGCGGATATGGAGAGGTCCGTTTTGGCGGGACGTCCCGTTCAATCAGTTCCCGGTACTCTTCTGGAAATGGTCGCACCAGGGCCGCAGGGTGCAGTTCTGGCAGTCAGGCCGCCGGGCCACGCACACTGCCCGGCCGTGGAGCACCATCCGGTGGCAGAAGTCGCTGGATTCCTCCGGGGGAAGGATCTTCCGCAGCTGCATCTCGGTTTTGACCGGGTCGCGGGTTCCGTCTGTGAGGCCCAGCAGGCCGGTAATGCGGATGCAGTGGGTATCTGCCACCACCACGCCGGGGGTCTTGTACACGTCGCCCAGAATCAGGTTGGCGGTCTTGCGGCCCACGCCGGGCAGCTTCAGCAGGTCCTCCATGTTGTCGGGCACCACGCCGCCGTACACATCCACCAGCATCCGGGCGGCGGCCACAATGTCCCGGGCCTTGGCCCGGAAGAAGCCGGTGGAATGGATGTAGGTCTCCACCTCGCTGACGTCAGCCTCCGCCAGAGACTCCAGGGTGGGGAAGCGCTCGTACAGAGCGGGCGTGACCATGTTGACCCGCTCGTCGGTGCACTGGGCGGCCAGACGCACGGCAAAGAGCAGCTCATAGGGCTTGGGATATTGCAGGGAACACAGGGCGTCGGGGTAGAGGCGCTTGAGCTCCTCCACGATGGCAATGACATCCTGATGGTCTTTCATAGGATCACCTCGTTAGACAATATAACACACAACGGGGCAAAAAACGAGAGGGTTTTTCCTATGGTGACGATTGTAATTTTGAGAACTATCCGGTATAATGAGTTAAATCGCTAAAATTTTGAAAGGTGGCGACAGACATTGGTCAAGGATATCATGGAGTTTCTTACCGCCCAGGACCCGGAGGTAGGCAAGGCCGTTGAGGCGGAGTACGCCCGGCAGCAGCGCAACATTGAGCTCATCGCCTCGGAGAACTTCGTCAGCCAGGCGGTGCTGGCCGCGGCGGGCACGGTGCTCACCAATAAGTACGCTGAGGGCTATCCCGGCAAGCGGTACTACGGCGGCTGCCAGTGCGTGGACGTGGTGGAGGAGATCGCCCGCAAGCGGGCCTGCCAGCTCTTTGGAGCCGACCACGCCAACGTGCAGCCCCACTGCGGCGCCAACGCCAACTTTGCCGTGTATCAGGCTCTGTGTGAGCACGGCGACACGGTGCTGGGCATGGACCTGGCCAACGGCGGCCACCTGACCCACGGCTCTCCCGTCAACTTCTCCGGAAAGAACTACCACATGGTGGCCTATGGGGTCAATGAGCAGGGATACATTGACTATGACCAGGTCCGGGATCTGGCCAAGAAGCACCAGCCCAAGATGATCCTGGCCGGCGCCTCTGCCTATCCCCGTATCATCGACTTTAAGACCTTTGCCGACATCGCCCACGAGGTGGGAGCCTACCTCTTCGTGGATATGGCCCACATCGCTGGTCTGGTGGCTGCCGGGCTCCATCCCAACCCGGTGCCCTACGCCGATGTGGTGACCACCACCACCCACAAGACCCTCCGGGGTCCCAGAGGCGGCATGATCCTCTGCAAGGAGGAGCTGGCCAAGAAGATCGACTCCGCCATTTTCCCCGGCAGCCAGGGCGGCCCTCTGGAGCACATCATCGCCGCCAAGGCGGTGGCTCTGGGCGAGGCTCTCAAGCCGGAATTCAAGACCTACCAGCAGCAGATCGTGAAGAACGCCGCCGCTCTGGCGGACGCCCTGCTGAAGGAGGGCTTCGACCTGGTGAGCGGCGGCACCGACAACCACCTGATGCTGGTGGACCTGCGGCCCGCCCACCTCACCGGCAAGGAGATGGAGCACCGCCTGGACGAGGTCAACATCACCGTCAACAAGAATGCCATCCCCAATGACCCCGAGAAGCCCTTCGTCACCTCCGGTATCCGGGTGGGTACTCCCGCCGCCACCAGCCGGGGCTTTAACGAGGAGGATATGAAGGTCATTGCCCAGGTCATGTGGCAGACCGCCACCAACTTCGAGGGCAACCAGGAGAACCTGCGTGCCCAGGTGGCTCAGCTCACCGCCAAGTACCCCCTGTACGAATAAACGCTGTTCACAGGGCCGCCTTCGGGCGGCCTTGTGTCATTTCTGAAATTTTTATGAAAATTATGTCACAAATGCCCCGGCGGAAGGGTTTTTGTAGTAGAATATCATTAGAGAAGTCTAAACAGAAAGGAAGGTCATGCTCATGAAACGGATCGCATCTCTGGCCCTTTCCCTGGTATTGCTGCTGGGCTGCCTGCCCGCTGCCCTGGCAGTGGAGGACGGCCCCTCTTCCTGGGCGGAAGAGGAGGTGAGCCGTGCGGTGGAGGTTGGTCTGGTGCCCCAGTCCCTTCAGGGGGATTGGCAGCAGCCTATGACCCGAGGCGAGTTTGCCATGATGGTCATCCGCTATCTGGCCGTGACCTATGGCCGCACCGATGAGCAGCTGGTCAACGACTACATGACCTGCTGCCCCGACCGCAACGGCGAATTCTGGGGGGAGAAGGACTTCAGCGACGGGCTGACCTGGTGGCAGCGGTTCTCCGATGAGAAGAGCGGCTCCTGCTTCACAGATCTGCCCACGGGAGAGCAGCGAGGTTACATCCAGGTCGCCTATCACATGGGGCTGGTCAACGGCAAGGGGGACGGCACCCTCTACGACCCGGAGGGTACCATTACCCGGCAGGAGGCGGCCTGTCTGCTGGCCCGGGTCTATCAGAAGCTGGACCCGGAGGACCACCGGATCGCGCTGTACAGCGGCTATACCGACTATAGCGAAATGGCCACCTGGGCCATAGACAGCATTGCTTCTGTGGTGGGACTGGGCATCATGGGAAGCACCTCTGCCTCCGCGCTGACCTTTGACCCGCTGGGCACCTACAGCCGGGAGCAGGCGGCAGTCACCTTCCTGCGGCTGTATGAGGATGCCCCGGTGAGTGCCGCCAAAGGCAACGTGATCAAGCTGGAGGAGGCGGCCTATCAGCAAAAGCTGTGGGAGGTGTTCCACAAGGGCGACCCTGGCACCAACATCCCGGAGTTCCGGGCGGATACGCCCTGGGGCACCGTCCTGGCCATCCGCCACCGGAACATGATGCATTTTTCCGAGGAACTGCTGGTCATCTACCGGGACGGACGGGTGCAGGTGCTGTCGGCGGCCAAGATAGGCTCTGACTGGTCGGTGAACGACAGCCAGGATACGTTTTCTTACACAGTGGACGGGGTGCAGTACCAGCTGGACCTGACAACCAGGCAGGTGACCCCGCGTTCCGGGAGCTGAAACGTCCCGTGGGACGGGAATTTTCCCGCCCCGTTCCCTTTACGAATACTCGAACACGTGTTAGAATGGAGCGGAAGGTATTCCGCTCCATTCTGCTTTTAAGGGAGGTCGTTCCCATGTCATACCGGCCTTTGGCGGACGAGATCCGGCCCCAGTCTCTGGACGAGGTGGTGGGTCAGCGCCACATATTGGGGGAGGGAGGGCTGCTCCGCCGCATCATTGAGGGAGGCAACATCCCCAATCTGGTGTTTTACGGCCCATCGGGCACCGGCAAGACCACGGTGGCCAACATCATCGCAAAGCGCACCAACCGGCCCCTCCACCGGCTCAACGCCACCACCGCCTCCATCTCCGACATCAAGGAGATCATGGCTCAGATCGGCACCATGCTGGCCCCCGACGGGGTGCTGCTCTATCTGGACGAGATCCAGTACTTTAACAAGAAGCAGCAGCAGTCCCTGCTGGAGTTCATGGAGAACGGCAAGATCACCCTCATCGCCTCCACCACTGAGAATCCCTACTTCTATGTCTACAACGCGGTGCTCAGCCGCTCCAGCGTCTTTGAGTTCAAGCCTCTCACCGCCGCCGATGTGCTGCCCGCCGTGGAGCGGGGCATTAAACTCATGGGGGAGCGGCTGGAGGGGGAGGTGGTGTGCGAGGAGGGCGTGAAAGAGCACATCGCCTCCGCCTGCGGCGGGGACGTGCGCAAGGCCATGAACGCGGTGGAACTGCTCCTCAACTCCGCCAAGCGGGAGCAAGGAAAGCTCCTTGTCACTCTGGCCGATGCCCAGACAGTGGCCCAGCGCTCCGCTATGCGTTACGACAGGGAGGGGGACGACCACTACGACATCGCCTCCGCCCTGATGAAGTCCCTCCGGGGCTCCGACCCGGACGCCGCCTGCCACTATCTGGCCCGGCTGCTGGAGGCGGGGGACCTGATCACTGCCATCCGGCGGCTGCTGTGCTCGGCCAGCGAGGACGTGGGCATGGCCTATCCCCAGGCGGCCCTCATCGTTAAGGCTCTGGTGGACAACGCCCTCCAGCTGGGCCTGCCCGAGGCCCGGCTGCCCCTGGCTCAGGCGGCTATCCTGCTGGCCACCGCCCCCAAGTCCAACTCGGTGTACAAGGCCATTGCCGCCGCTCAGGCTGACATCCGCAAGGGCAAGACGGGGGACTACCCCCGGCACCTCCAGAACGTCCACGCCGACTCGGCGGGGATGGAGCGGGACCAGGGATATCTCTACCCCCACGACTTCCCCAACCACTGGGTACGCCAGCAGTACCTGCCCGACGCCCTGGCGGGCAGTCACTATTATCAGTACGGAGACAACAAGGTGGAACAGGCCGCCAAACGGTACTGGGACGCCATCATGGGGGACAAATCCTAAATCGGGTTGTCCGCATAAACCGCCGCTCTGCCGCATATAGATAGCCCACACTCATACAGAAGGGATGCGGGCCGGCATGAGAGAGCAGCGAAGCAGGGTAGCCAGCAGAAAAACAGGGCGAAACAAGGGGAAAACAGTGCTGGGCCCACGGGAGAGGCGGCGGATCACTCAGCTGGTGGTCTGTCTGGCACTGTTTTTGGCGGTATTTATCGGAAAAGGGGTCTTCCCGGAGCGGATCGCCGCCCTGCGGGAGCAGGTGCTGAGCCTGCTGCGGGGGGACACGGATTTTCAGGCGGTCTTTGCCGACCTGGGCCAGTCCATCTCCAAAGGGGAGCCTGTGCTGGAGACCCTGGGGGACGCGTGGAGTCAGATGCTGGGCGGGGAGGAGGCCAAGCCCGGCGGAGCGGCGGGGGAGAATGCGCTCTATGCCGCTCAGGCCGCCTGGCTCAGCGGCTTTGGCCGTCAGGCAGGCACCGGGACCCTGGGGTTGAAGATCGATCCCCAGGCCACCCCGGCGGTGGCAGCTACCCCGGCGCCTCAGCCGGCAGCCACACCGGAGCCCACTCCCACCCCGGAACCGGCGGTGGAGCACGTGGACTACGCCGGTCCCGCCTTGCCCGCTAATACCTCCATGGATAAGTACCGGCTGGATCTGGCGCAGACGGTGAGTCCGGTGATGGGTGTGCTCACCTCACCCTTCGGCTGGCGGGAGCACCCGGTGGACGGGGAGGAGAAGTTCCATAACGGGGTGGACCTGGCGGTGAATACCGGCACCCAGGTCAAGGCCTTTGCCGACGGGGTGGTGGACTACATCGGCGACGACCCCGACCAGTACGGCCTCTATCTCCAGATCAGCCACGCCAACGGAGTGAAGAGTTTTTACGCCCATTGCAGTCAGCTGCTGGTCAGTCAGGGCCAGACGGTGAAAGCGGGGGATACGGTGGCCCTGTCCGGCAATACCGGCAATACCACCGGCCCCCACCTGCACCTGGAGCTGCGGCTCAACGGGGTGCGCATCAATCCCATCTACTATATTGAGACCAGCTGAATGAGATGGGGGCGTATGGAGATCACGGCGGGGGCGCTGCTGCTGTGGGCTCTGCTGTACTATCTGGACAGCGGGACACTGGTGCCCCAGGCCCTGGCGGCCTGCGCCATCCATGAGCTGGGTCATTATGCCGCCATCCGGCTGCTGGGGGGACGGGTAGCCCGGCTGAACATTTCCTGCGTGGGGGCGGAGATGGCTCTGTCCGCCCGATACCCCCTGGGGCCCGCCCGGGAGCTGGCGGCCGCCCTGGCCGGACCGGCGGTCAACCTGATGTGTGCCTGGATCTGTTCCGGACTGGGGGAGGCGTGGTGGTGCTTTACCGGCCTCCATCTGGCTCTGGGCCTGTTCAACCTGCTGCCGGTGGGTCCCCTGGACGGGGGCCGGGCGCTGGGCTGTCTGTTGGCCCTGGCGGGCCGGGAGGACTGGGCGCGGCCGGTGGTGGGCCTGCTCTCCGCCGGGCTGTCCATGGGCCTGACCATGGGGGCGTTCCTGCTGTGGCGGGCGGGGGAGGGCAATCTGACTCTGCTGCTGACTGCCTTTTGGCTGGCCGCTGTTCCACTGCGGAAAACGAGGAAAAAATGAAAAATCTGCTTGCAATTTGAGATAGGACATGATATACTATCTCGGACTCAATAAAGGGCGGTCCTCTGCGGTTGCTGTCCAGAGAAGGACGGCGGATCATGGCCGGTAAGAACGCCTATCAACAGGAGGAAAATCAAATGGATCTTATGCAGGCTTTCAGCGCCAAGTATCAGAAGGCTGAGCCCCCCGTGGCCAATGTGGGCGACACCGTCCGTGTGCACGTGCACATCAAGGAAGGCAACCGTGAGCGTATCCAGGTCTTCGAGGGTACCGTGATCGCCAAGAAGCACGGCGGCATCGAGGAGACCATCACCGTTCGCCGCGTGTCCTACGGCGTCGGTGTGGAGAAGGTCTTCCCCATCCACGCTCCCGCTGTGGAGAAGATCGAGATCGTCCGCAAGGGTAAGGTGCGCCGCGCCAAGCTGTATTACCTGCGTGACCGCGTGGGTAAGAGCGCCAAGGTCAAGGAGCGCATCTAATCGCATTGGATTTATCCGAAAAAAGAGAGAGAGGCTGCTGCCTCCCTCTCTTTTTTTATGCGTGTTTGCTCTTTTCAAACTACTACATCTTGTGTATAATGGAGCATAAAATTGATTCTTACCGAACGAAGGAGGCGGGAGCATGAACATCCAATGGTATCCCGGCCATATGACAAAGACCCGGCGGCAGATCCAGGCGGATCTGAAGCTGGTGGACCTGGTGGCGGAGATCATCGACGCCCGCATTCCCATTTCCAGCCGCAACCCGGATATCGATGAGATCGTGGGCGACAAGCCCCGGCTCATCATCCTCAACCGGGCGGATCAGGCCGACCCGGCCATGAACAAGGTGTGGGGAGACTGGTTCCGCCAGCGGGGCTGGTGGGTCATGGAGACCAACGCCCGGGACGGCAAGGGGGTCAGCCAGTTCTCCACCGCCATCAAGTCCGCCCTGAAGGACAAGATCGAGCAGTGGAAGGCCAAGGGCCTGGTGGGCCGGCCGGTGCGGGCCATGGTGGTGGGGGTGCCCAACGTGGGCAAGTCCACCTTTATCAATCAGGTGGCGAAAAGAAAGTCTGCCAAGGCGGGCAACAAGCCCGGCGTCACCCGGGGCAAACAGTGGGTCAACGTGGACTCTGGCCTGGACCTGCTGGATACCCCCGGTATCCTGTGGCCCAAGTTTGAGGATGAGATCACCGGAATGCACCTGGCCTTCACCGGGGCGGTGAAGGACGAGATCATGGACCGGGAGACCCTGGCCTGCCACCTGATGGAGATTTTGGGACAGCGGTATCCCCAGGCCATCACCGACCGTTACAAGGTGGAGCCCCAGCCCGGTTTAGCCGGTTGGGAGCTGCTGGAGGCCTGCGGCCGCAAGCGGGGCTTTTTGATCTCCGGCGGCGAGGTGGACACCGAGCGCATGGCCCGGGTGCTGCTGGAGGAGTACCGCGGCGGCAAGCTGGGTAACTTTACCCTGGAGACTCCCCAAGAGGTGTAAAGGAGATATACTGTATGGATCTGTGGGAACTGGAGCGGGACTGCTGGGCCCAGGGTCATGAGCTGGTATGCGGTTGTGACGAGGCGGGGGCAGGCCCCCTGGCCGGCCGGGTGTACGCCGCCGCGGTGATTCTGCCCCGGGAGCTGGACCTGGACGGCCTGAACGACTCCAAAAAGCTGACCCCCAAAAAGCGAGATCTGCTCTACGATCTGATTATGAAGCAGGCCAGGGCCTGTAGTGTGGCCTGGGTGGAGGCGGAGGAGATCGACGAAACCGATATCCTCAGCGCCCGAATGAACGCCATGCAACGAGCCATTGATGGCTTGAGCGTCAAGCCCGACTTCGCCCTCATCGACGGCAACCGGGACCGCGGAAAGCACGGAGCCGTCACCACACCCCACGCAACAGTTGTAAAGGGAGATTCCCTGTCGGCATCTATCGCTGCCGCCTCCATTTTGGCCAAGGTGAGCCGGGACCGTTACATGGAGGAGATGGCGGAACAATACCCCCAGTACGCCTTTGAGCAGCACAAGGGATATCCCACAAAACTCCACTATGAGCGTCTGCGGCAGTACGGACCCTGTCCCATCCACCGCCGTACCTTCCTGAAGAAGCTGTGAGCGGGGGAGAGGCCAAGCTGTTGGGCCGTTGGGGGGAGGCCAGGACGGCGGAGCTGCTGCGGCAGCGGGGTTATACCATCCTTGCCGCCGGCTATCACTGCCGGTTTGGAGAAATCGACCTGATTGCAACGACTGACAAGTATTTATGCTTTATAGAAGTGAAGCTGCGGAAGAATGATTCCTTCGCCCCCGGACGGGCGGCGGTGGACCGGCGGAAGCAGCAGAAGCTGCGGACCACGGCGGAGTGCTGGCTGGCGGAGCACCCTGATATGGGGCTTCAGCCCCGGTTCGATGTGGCGGAGCTGTATGCGCCCCAGGGGATGGCTACCCGGGAGCCGGAGTTTCACTATTGGGAAAATGCGTTTTAAAGGAGGCGGGAGCCTTGCCGGAGATTGACATTTTTGATGGACACTGTGATACGGTGCTGAAATGCTGCCTGGAGGGCGGCGACTTTGGCCGCAATCCCTACCATGTGGATCTGGAGCGGGGGAGCGCCTTCCGCCGGTATGCCCAGTTTTTTGCCCTCTTTGGTCAGCCGGAGGATTTCCCCGGGCTTACACCCCGGGAGACCTTTGAGCGGGAATACGCTCTCTTTTCCCGGGAAATGGAGGCAAACGCCTCTGTGATCACCCACTGCCGCACAGCAGAGGAGGCGGAGAGCGCCTTTGCCGCCGGGAAGATGGCGGCCTTCCTGTCTGTGGAGGGGGCGGAGCTGCTGGACTGCTCTGTGGAGCGGCTGGAGGAGGCCCACGCTTTGGGTGTCCGGGCGGTGAACCCGGTATGGAACCGGGCCAACGCTCTGGGCGGCACCAACGCCGAAGACACCGATAAAGGCTTGACTGTCCAGGGAAAGGCCTTTGTCCGCAAGGCGGAGGAGCTGGGGATGCTGGTGGATGTGTCCCATCTGTCTGACCCGGGGTTCTGGGATGTGGCGGACACCCTGTCCGGCCCCTTTTTCGCCAGTCATTCCAACAGCAGAGCGGTGTTTTCTCATCCCCGGAACTTGACCGACAGCCAATTTACTGCCATAATAGAGCATAACGGCGTGGCGGGCCTGAACCTCTTTGCTGAATTTGTTGGGGGAGAGGCGGATCTGGAGGCCATTGCCGCCCATCTGGACCACTGGCTGGAGCTGGGAGGCGGGAAAAATATCGCCCTGGGAGGCGATCTGGACGGATGCAGCCCACTGGCCGGCAGTATGGCCGGGGTCCAGGACTATGAACGACTTTACCACTTCCTGCAGGCGCGGGGCTACGCTGCGTCTCTGCTGCAGGATCTGTTCTTCAATAATCTGATGAGGGTAGTGAGCAAAGTATGTACTATGTAAGCACGAGAAACAAACAGGACCGCTGCACCGCGGCCCAGGCCATTGCCCGGGGACTGGCTGCCGACGGCGGTCTCATGACCCCCGAGGTGTTCCCCAAGCTGTCTCCCAACGGCCTGAATACCATGCGGGATATGTCCTACCAGCAGCGGGCGGTCTTCGTGATGAATTCCTATCTGGACGACTTCACCTCCTCCGAACTCACCAGCTTTGCTGCCAAGGCCTACAGCAGCGCCAAGTTCGACGTGCCTGAGGTGGCTCCCGTCCGGCAGGTGGATGACAAGACCTACTGCCTGGAGCTGTGGCACGGCCCCACCTGTGCCTTCAAGGATATGGCGCTGCAGATGCTGCCTTACCTGCTCACCGCCTCCCTGAAGAAGAATCAGGAGTCCAAGACGGTGTGCATTTTGGTGGCCACCTCCGGCGATACCGGTAAGGCTGCTCTGGAGGGCTTCCGGGACGTGGACCGCACCCGCATTCTGGTGTTCTATCCCAAGGACGGCGTATCCGCCATCCAGGAGCTGCAGATGAACACCCAGGAGGGCGGCAATGTGGGCGTTTGCTCCGTGGTGGGCAACTTTGACGATGCTCAGACCGGGGTGAAGAAGCTTTTCTCTGACGAGGCCCTGCGGGAGCAGCTGGCCGAGCGGGAGTATTTCCTGTCCTCCGCCAACTCCATCAACTGGGGCCGGGTGCTTCCTCAGATCGTCTACTACATCTCGGCCTACTGCGATCTGCTGCGGGACGAGAAGATCAAAAAGGGGGACCCCATCAACGTCTGCGTCCCCACCGGCAACTTCGGCAACATCCTGGCGGCCTACTACGCCAAGGAGATGGGTGTGCCCATCAACAAGCTGATCTGTGCCTCCAACTCCAACAACGTGCTCACCGACTTCATCCGTACCGGTCAGTACGACCGTAACCGTACCTTCTACAACACCATGTCTCCCTCCATGGACATCCTGATCTCCTCCAACCTGGAGCGGATGCTCTTTGCTCTGAGCAACCATGACGACGCCGAGGTGCGGGGCTACATGAACCAGCTGAACACCAGCGGTATGTATAAGGTGAGCCCCGCCATCCAGACCAAGCTCAGCCGCATCTTTGCCGCCGGCTGCTGCGACGACGCCCAGACCCAGAAGGTCATTGGCCAGATGTGGCAGGAGCACCAGTACCTCATTGATCCCCACACCGCTGTGGCCTTCGACGTGCTGGACCAGTACCGGAAGGAGACCGGCGACGAGACCCCCGCCGTGGTGGTGTCCACCGCCAGCCCCTTCAAGTTCTGCGACAGCGTACTGGGCGCCCTGGGCGTTACTGAACTGGCGGAGGGGACCGCCATTCTGGACCAGCTGGCCGAGCTCACCGGCGTGCCTGTGCCCGCCCCGCTGGCCGCCCTCAAGAGCAAGAGCGTGCGCTTCAGCCAGACCGTCGCCAAGGACCACATGGTGGACCAGGTGCTGGAGATGCTCAAGTAAATGGCCCTGTTTGTCATTGGCGACACCCACCTCTCCCTCCGCTCCAACAAGCCCATGGACGTGTTCGGCGGCGGCTGGGAGGGCTATGTGGACAAGCTGCGGGAGGGCTTTCAGGCGGTAGGCCCGGAGGACACGGTGGTGCTGTGCGGCGATCTGTCCTGGGGCATGAGCCTGGAGGAGGCGGAGGCCGACTTCGCCTTTCTGGACGGTCTGCCGGGAAATCGGAAGCTGCTGCTCAAGGGCAACCACGACTACTGGTGGAACACCGCCTCCAAGATGAACCGCTTTTTCTCCGAGAAGGGCTTTTCCACCCTGAATATTCTCCATAATAACTGTTATGAATATGGGGAGTACGCTCTGTGCGGTACCCGAGGCTGGTTTTACGAGGAAAAAGGGGACCAGAAGGTATTCAACCGGGAGCTGATCCGGCTGGAGGCCTCCCTGAAGGCAGCGGGGGAGAGGAAGAAGCTGTGCTTTCTTCACTACCCGCCCCTGTACCAGGGCTACCGCTGTCCGGAGATCATTTCGCTGCTGGAACAGTATGAGGTGGAGGCCTGCTATTACGGCCATCTTCATGGCGGAAGCCACCGTTTGGCGGTGGAGGGGAAGTTTGGTCCGGTGGCCTATCACCTGGTGGCGGCGGACTATGTGGGGTTCCAGCCCCAAAAAATCCTGGAATAATTGAAAAAAACTATGGCAATTTCCGCGCATATCTGATAATATATAACGGATAACGCGAAAGCTGCCCCGTCCTGGACCCCTGTCCGGGCCCCGGGGCTGACAGGAGGAAGTTAACAAGATGAATGTCAAAAGCGTCGAGAAGCAGGAAAAGAGCGCCGTGGAGCTGGTCATCGAGATCGGCGGCGAGGAGTTTGAGGCCGCGGTCCAGAAGGCTTATCTGAAGCAGCGCAGCAAGATCAACGTGCCCGGCTTCCGGAAGGGCAAGGCCCCCCGGAAGATCATCGAGGGTATGTTCGGCTCCGGCGTGTTCTATGAAGATGCCATCAACGAGCTTTATCCCCAGGCTTATGCCGATGCCGTGGAGCAGGAGAAGCTGGACGTGGTGTCCTGGCCCAACGTGGAGGTTCTGGAGGCCGGTAAGGACGGCCTGACCTTCAAGGCCACCGTCACCGTCCGTCCCGAGGTGAAGCTGGGCGAGTACAAGGGCCTCACCGCTGAGAAGGAAGAGGTCAAGATCACCGACGAGGATATCGAGGGCGAGCTCAAGCCCTACATCAACCGCGCCACCCGCATGGTGACCGTGGAGCGCGAGGCTCAGAACGGCGACACCGTGGTCATCGACTTCGAGGGCTTCAAGGACGGCGTTCCCTTTGACGGCGGTAAGGCCGAGGGCCACAGCCTGGAGCTGGGCTCCGGCGCCTTCATCCCTGGTTTTGAGGATCAGCTGGTGGGCGCCAAGGCTGGCGACGAGAAGGATGTCAACGTCACCTTCCCTGAGGAGTATCACGCCGAGGAGCTGGCCGGCGCTCCCGTGGTGTTCAAGGTCAAGGTCCACGAGGTCAAGGAGAAGCAGCTGCCCACCGTGGACGACGAGTTCGCCAAGGACGTGTCCGAGTTCGACACCCTGGAGGCCTTCAAGAAGGACCTGGCCGACAAGCTGACCGAGCGCCGTGAGGCCCAGGCCAAGCGCGCCTTTGAGGCTGCTGTCATGGAGCAGGTCATGGACAACATGGAGGTTGAGATCCCCGACGCCATGGTGGCCTACGAGACCGACCAGATGGTGGAGGATATGGCCCGCCGCATCCAGGCTCAGGGCATCTCCTTCGAGCAGTATATGGCTATGACCGGCATGACCATCGACATTGTCCGCGCTCAGGCCGGCGCCGCCGCTCTGGAGCGGGTGCGCCGTGATCTGGCTCTGGGTGCCGTTGTGGCCGCCGAGAACATCGAGATCACCGGCGAGGACCTGGAGGCCGAGTACAAGCGCCTGGCCGACGAGTACCACATGGAGCTGGATCAGGTGAAGGCCGCCGCTCCCGCTGAGGACGTGAAGAAGGGTCTGGCTGTGCAGAAGGCCGAGCAGGTCATCTATGACAGCGCCAAGGTGGGCAAGGCTCCTGCCAAGAAGAAGACCACCAAGAAGAAGGCCGAGGAGGCCGAGGGTGAGGCTGCCGAGGGCGAGGAGAAGCCCAAGAAGCGCCGCACCACCAAGAAGAAGACCGAGGAGGCCCCCGCTGAGGAGGCCAAGACCGAGGAATAAGACGCCGCAGGGTGGGCATACTTTGAGGTAAGCCTGCCCAAGGGTGGGGATGGTCCGGGGCCCCGGCCTCTGAGAGGGAGGCCGGCTGCCCCGACATCAGAATAAAGGAGTTTCGCAATCATGAGCTTAGTACCCTATGTAGTGGAGCAAACCAATCGGGGCGAGCGGTCCTATGACATTTTCTCCCGCCTGCTCAACGACCGCATCATCTTCCTGGGCGAGGAGGTCAACGCCACCACCGCCAGTCTGGTGGTGGCCCAGCTGCTCTACCTGGAGGCCCAGGACCCGGATAAGGACATTCAGTTCTATATCAACAGCCCCGGCGGCTCCGTCACCGATGGTATGGCCATCTACGATACCATGCAGTACATCAAGTGCGATGTATCCACCATCTGCATCGGTATGGCGGCCAGCATGGGGGCCTTCCTGCTCTCTTCCGGCGCCAAGGGCAAGCGCCTGGCGCTGCCCAACGCGGAGATCATGATCCATCAGCCCTCCGCCGGCACTCAGGGCCAGATCACTGATATGGCCATCCACCTCAAGCGCCTGGAGATCATCAAGAAGCGTATGAACCAGATCCTGGCCGACAACACCGGCAGGAACGTGGCGGAAGTCACCGCCGCCTGTGAGCGTGACAACTTCATGTCCGCTGAGGAGGCCAAGGAGTTTGGCCTGATCGACAAGGTCATCTATTCCCGGTAATCTGCGGGGGAGCGGGGAGGAAACGCCCCGCTCCCTTTCCGGCTTTTTGCCTGCAACCAATCCAGAGTACGACGAGGTAACGATATGCCAAAAAACGACGAGCGCAAAAGCGTACGCTGTTCCTTTTGCGGCAAGCACCAGGACCAGGTGGCCCGCATCATTGCTGGCCCCGGGGCCTATATCTGCAATGAGTGCGTCCACCTGTGCATGAGCATTCTGGACGACAACTACGACCCGGAGGAGACCGTGTCCCCCGACATCCCCGATGTGATCCCCACTCCCCGGGAGATTCGGGACGTGCTGGATGAGTATATCATCGGGCAGGAGGATGCCAAGGTGGCCCTGTCCGTGGCGGTATACAACCACTATAAGCGCATTTACTTCGGCGGCGGGGAGGACGTGGAGCTCCAGAAGAGCAATATCCTGCTCATGGGCCCCACCGGCTGCGGCAAGACTCTGTTTGCCCAGACCCTGGCCCGCATCCTGAAGGTGCCCTTTGCCATCGCCGACGCCACCACCCTCACCGAGGCGGGCTATGTGGGCGACGACGTGGAGAACATCCTGCTGCGTCTGGTCCAGGCCGCCGATTACGACATTGAGCTGGCCGAGCGGGGCATCATCTATGTGGATGAGATCGACAAGATCGCCCGCAAGAGCGAGAATACCTCCATCACCCGGGATGTGTCCGGCGAGGGTGTGCAGCAGGCTCTGCTGAAGATCCTGGAGGGTACCGTGGCCAACGTGCCCCCCCAGGGCGGCCGCAAGCACCCCCATCAGGAGTTCATCCAGATCAACACCAAGAACATCCTCTTCATCTGCGGCGGCGCCTTCGACGGCATGGAGAAGATCATCGAGCAGCGTCTGGACAAAAAGACCATCGGTTTCGGCGCCGAGATCCAGAGCAAGAAGGAGAAGGACAACGCCATCTTCAAGGAGATCCAGCCTCACGACTTGCTGAAGTTTGGTATCATTCCCGAGCTGGTGGGCCGTCTGCCGGTGATCACCACCCTGAACGCCCTGGACAAAAACCAGCTGGTGCGCATCCTCACTGAGCCCAAGAACGCTCTGGTGAAGCAGTACCAGAAGCTGCTGGAGTACGATATGGTGGATCTCACCTTTGACACCGCCGCCCTGGAGGCAGCCGCCGACAAGGCCATCGAGCGTGGCATCGGCGCCCGCGGCCTGCGGGCGGTGCTGGAGGAGGTCATGACCCAGGTCATGTACGACGTGCCCTCCGACCCCACCATCACCAAGGTGACCATCACCGCCGAGAGTGTCAAGGACCACGTGGCTCCTACGGTGGAGCACGACCCGGAGCGCACCCACCGGCCCAGGCTGGGCGGCGCGTCTCTCCGTGCCGAGCACGGCGGAAAGTCCCCCAAGGGCAACGTGTCCTGAACAGCACAACCATAAGATCAATATAGGAGACAGGAACCGGGAGACTGGGCAGGACCGGCCGCCCTCGGTCCTGTCTCCTGTTTCATATTCCCGAGAGGAGGGAAGTCCATGCAAACCAATCTGCCTGCGGTCATGCCGGCCCTGGCCCTGCGGGGGCTGACTATTTTTCCTAATATGATGCTCCACTTTGACGTGGGTCGTGAGGCCTCCATCAAGGCCCTGGATGAGTCCATGACCTCCGGCCAGCCCATCTTCCTGGTGGCTCAGCGGGACATGGCGGTGGAGGAGCCCAAGGAGGCCGACCTCTACCAGGTAGGTACCATCAGCACCGTCCGCCAGATCCTCCGTCTGCCCGGCGGCAACGTGCGGGTGATGGTGGAGGGCGTCAGCCGGGGCCGGCTCCAGAGCCTGGTTCAGATTACGCCATACTTCACCGCCCAGGTGGAGGAGATCCCGGAGGAGAAGCAGGTGCGCCGCTCCGCCCGCACCGAGGCGCTGATCCGTCAGACCTACGAGCTGTTTGAAAACTACATCGACCTGGCCCCCAAGATGACCCCCGACATTCTGCTGTCGGTGCTCTCCAGTGAGGAGCCGGGCTACATCGCCGACTACATCGCCCAGAACCTGCCCATGCGTACCGGGGACAAGCAGGCCATTCTGGAGGAGCTGCGTCCTGTCCGCCGTCTGGAAAAGCTGTGCCAGAACCTCCGCCGGGAGGTGGCCATCCTGGAACTGGAGCACCAGATGCAGGACAAGGTACGGGATCAGCTTACCCGGAGCCAGCGGGACTATGTGCTGCGGGAGCAGTTGAAGGTCCTCCAGCAGGAGCTGGGGGAGGACGGCCAGGGAGACAGCGAACTGGAAGAGTACCGCCAGCGCATTGCCCAGGCCAAGCTGCCCCAGGAGGTGGGAGACAAGCTGACCAAGGAGCTGGGCCGGCTAGAGAAGCAGCCCTTCGGCTCCGCCGAGGCCACGGTGCTGCGCAACTACCTGGACACCGTGCTGGAGCTGCCCTGGGGCAAGTATACCAAGGAGCGGGTCAACGTGGAGGCAGCCCGCAAGGTGCTGGACGGGGACCACTACGGCCTGGAGAAGGTGAAGGAGCGTATCCTGGAGTTTTTGGCCGTCAAGCAGCTCTCGCCCCAGATGAAGGGGCAGATCCTCTGCCTGGTGGGCCCGCCCGGCGTGGGCAAGACCTCCATCGCCGCCAGTGTGGCCCGGGCCATCCATCGGAATATGGCCCGCATCTCTCTGGGCGGCGTCCACGACGAGGCCGAGATCCGGGGCCACCGCAAAACCTATGTAGGGGCCATGCCCGGCCGCATCATTGCCGCCATCAAGCAGGCGGACAGCTGCAATCCGCTGCTGCTGCTGGACGAGATCGACAAGCTGGGAAACGACCAGCGGGGCGACCCCGCCTCCGCGCTGCTGGAGGTGCTGGACGCCGAACAGAACGCCACCTTCCGGGACCACTTCCTGGAGGTGCCCTTCGATCTGTCCGACGTGCTCTTTATCACCACCGCCAATACCCTGGACACCATCCCCAAGCCGCTGCTGGACCGGATGGAGGTCATTGAGCTGAGCAGCTATACCGACGAGGAAAAGGTGGAGATCGCCAAGCGCCACCTGATCCCCAAGCAGATCAAGCGCCACGGGTTGACGCGCGCCAAGTTTAAGCTGTCTGACGATGCACTGCGTACCCTCATCCGGGGCTACACCCGGGAGTCCGGCGTGCGTATCCTGGAGCGGCAGATCGGCGCCCTGTGCCGAAAAGCGGCAATGCGCCTGGTGACAGGCTCTGTAAAGTCGGTCAGCATTACAGAGAAGAACCTGGAGGAGCTATTGGGCATTCCCCGGTACCACCCCGACCACATCCCCCAGACCGAGCAGGTGGGCGTGGTCAACGGTCTGGCCTGGACCAGTGTGGGAGGCGAGATCCTGGAGGTGGAGGTTGCCGTGGTGCCCGGCACCGGAAAGGTGGAGCTTACCGGCAACCTGGGGGACGTGATGAAGGAGTCTGCCCACGCTGCCCTGACCTACATCCGCAGCCGGGCCGCCCAGCTGGGCATCGAGGCCGATTTCCACAAGACAAAAGATCTCCATATCCACTTCCCGGAGGGAGCGGTGCCCAAAGACGGCCCCTCCGCCGGTATCGCCATCACCACCGCCATGGTGTCCGCCCTCACCGGTATGCCGGTCAAGACGGAGTTGGCGATGACAGGCGAAGTTACTTTACGGGGCAGAGTGCTGCCCATCGGCGGCCTGAAGGAAAAGACGATGGCCGCCTACCGCAACGGCATCCGCACTGTGATTGTTCCGGTGGATAACGTGAAGGATCTGGAGGAGATCGATCCCACCGTCAAGGCTGGGCTGCGGTTCGTGCCTGTGGAGCAGGCGGACCAGGTGCTGGCTGAGGCTCTGGACCTGAAGGTGTGTGAACCTGCTCAGCCGCTGGCCCAGCCCCACGCCGCCCCCCAGACCGCCGAGCGGCCCAACCTGCGCCAGTAAATTCCCGCTATTTTTGAACCAAGGAGGGGCAAAGACTCTTCCGATGCTGAAAAGCCTCGCAGAGTTCGCGTCCGCAGACGCGAAAAAATGGGATCTGTTTTCAGCCGCGACATGTGCGTGGCTGAAAACACTTCTCAGGCTGCAAGTGCAGGTTTTGTTCGCTGAATGCGGACAAAACCTGCATGCAGCAGACTGCAACCTACTCGAAAAAGTGCCTCTGGACACTTTTTCGAATTTTTTGGGAGGTAATTATGCCCATCAATCTGCAAAAAGCGGAATTTGTCCGCTCCGCCGCCAAGGCGTCCGATTTTCCCCGGGACCGGCTGGCCCAGGTGGCCTTTGCCGGCCGGTCCAACGTGGGCAAGTCCTCTGTGATTAACCGGCTCCTGAACCGGAAGAACTTTGCCCGGGTGGGCGCCGCCCCTGGCAAGACCACCCACATCAACTACTTCCTCATTGACTCCGCCTTCTATCTGGTGGACCTGCCGGGCTACGGCTACGCCAAGGTGTCCATGGCGGAGAAGCAGCGGTGGGGCCGCCTTATGGAGGAGTGGTTTGCCGACAACTCGCTGATGACCCTGGGACTGATGATCGTGGACTCCCGCCACAAGCCCACCGCCGACGACTGCACCATGGCCCAGTGGTTCAAGAACAGCGGCAAGCCCTTTGCCGTAGTGGCCAACAAGCTGGACAAGCTGCGCAAGAGCGACATCGAGCCCAACCTGGCCCGCATTCGGGAGACCCTTGAGCTGGATGAGAGTGTAAAGGTGATTCCCTTTTCGGCCGAGAAGGGAGACGGCAAGCAGGAACTGCTCAATCTGATCCTGGACCACGCGGAGGGACTGGCATGAGATATGTGAAGCTGCTGCGGGACGGCAAGGGCGTGTGGGGTGTGCTCCAGGGGGACCTGGTGCGCACCCTGACCAAGCCGCCCTTTGAAGAGATCTGCTACGACGGGGAGAGCCTACCCCTGGAGGCCTGCCGCCTGCTGGCCCCCTGCGAGGCCACCAAGCTCGTGTGCGTAGGCAAGAACTATTACGACCACGCTGTGGAGATGGGGGAGGGGGTGCCCGAGCGGCCCATCCTCTTCCTGAAGGCCCCCAACACCCTCAACCACCCGGAAGGGACGGTCCACGCCCCCGCCTTTGTGGAACGGCTGGACTATGAGGGGGAGCTGGCCTTTGTCATCCACCGCCGGGCAAAGGATGTAAAGGCAGAAAACTTTGCAGACTATATCCTAGGCTATACCTGCCTCAACGACGTCACCGCCCGGGACGTGCAGAAGGGAGACGGCCAGTGGACCCGGGGCAAGAGCATGGACGGCTTCGCCCCCCTGGGCCCCGTGGTCACCGACGAGGTGGACCCCGCCGCTCTGGCCATTGAGACCCGGCTCAACGGGACGGTGGTCCAGCAGGGGAATACCAGCCGGTTCATGACGGCGGTACCCCAGCTGCTGGAGTTCATCACCGCCTCCATGACTCTGGAGCCCGGCGACGTGGTGACCACCGGCACCCCGGCAGGGGTGGGGCCCATGGTCCCCGGCGACACCGTGGAGGTGACCGTTCAGGGCATCGGCACCCTGCGCAGCCGGATCATCTGACCTCCCACAGGACGGGAATGATCAAGGGGAAGCCGTAGGACTCTGTTGTATATTTTTCTTGCATTTTCCTTTTTTACCTGATACAATAACCGGCACTGCGTTTTTATGCAGAAACGGTAAAAAAGGAGATCGAGAAATGAAAAAACAAGTCACTCTGGCGCTGACCCTGACCGTGACAGCCAGCCTGCTGGCCGGCTGCGGAAACACGACAGGAGGGAACCAGCCGACTGGGGCGGCCCAAACATCCCTTGTGGATGCCACACCTGACATGGCGGAAAAGACCGCCAGCTTTACTGATGAGATGAAAATCCCCTACGCAACGGATCTCTCCCCTGAGGACGGTGCCGACTCTGTGGAACGACTGGGCGACCACCAGGATTCCCCCTACTTTGCCCATCCGGACTACTATACTATGAAGTCCAGCGACACCCTCACCATCCTGACCGGATTCCAGACCATGCAGCAGACCAGCGAGTGGGCCTGCGGCGTGACCAGCGCCCTGATGGTGCTGAACTGGTATGATCAGCTGGGTGAGTGGAACGAGCAGAGCCTGGCGGATCTGCGCCATTCTCTGGACGGCACCGAGCTGGAGGGCTATCCCGGCACTACTTTGAAGCAGGCCATGGATATTTTTGATGGCGTAGGCGGCTTTACTTATACCACCACACTGGACTATGAGGACCCGGCCTCTGAGGTCTGGATGGATACCATCCAGGGCTGGCTGGCTGAGGGCAAGCCGGTGATGGTGTGCTACAACGACTGGGGCGGACACTGGCAGGTCATCATTGGCTACGACACCATGGGCACCGAGACCAAGCAGGATGACGTGTTCATCGTGGCCGATCCCTATGACACCACCGATCACTGCCAGGACGGCTACGGCGTGCTGATGGCAGAGCGCTTTATGTATAATTACTCTATGCATGGCGCCTTCCCTGAGTCTGAGGGAGGCAGTGATTTCCTGTTCCTGGTGGCCTCACCTGAGGAGGGCTGACCGCCGGTTCCGGTCAATTTGATACCAAATGATTTTCTCCTGGAGGAGAATAAGGGAAGGGTCTGCTGCGGCATATGCAGCAGACCCTTCCTGCGTCGGTGGGGCGGAGAGTGTCCCTTGTGTTTGGCTGAAAAATTTGCTATAATCAAAGTTAAAATATGAGGAAACAGAGGTGAACAAGGATGCAGCGGCGAATCGTGCTGGGGAAGATGCTCAACCTGCGGGATCTGGGCGGTTATCCAACGGCGGAGGGGAAGACCACCCGGTGGGGCACCCTGCTGCGGGGGGACAACCCCGCAGGGCTGTCCGACGCCGACGTGGGTCAGCTGCTGGAGCGGAACATCACCACCATCATTGATCTGCGCAGTCCGGCGGAGCGGGACTTCCTGCCCGATGAGCTGGCAAACCGGCCCGGCTTCTCCTATCACTTTATCCCCATGTCCGGCGGCGAGAAGCTGCCCAACGAGGAGGAGCTCATCGGTCTGGGCTATTTCCGCACCCTGGAGCGGAAGGACACCATACGCTCGGTGCTGGAGACCATCGCCGACGCCCCCGGCGGCGTGCTCTTCCACTGTATGGCGGGGAAGGACCGCACCGGCTGCATTGCCGCCCTGCTGCTCACCCTGGCGGGAGTGGACCGGCTGGATATCCTGGCTGACTATCAGGTGTCCCAGACCTACATTCGCCCGGTGATCCGGTGGATGAGGGAGACTCGCTCTGACCTGCCCGCCTATGTGGGCCTTTCCAAGCCGGAGTATCTGGAGGACTGCCTGGAGAGGCTGGAGGGGGCTTACGGCTCTGTCACAGATTACCTGCGTGCCATCGGGCTGACCCAGCCGGTGCTGGAGAGGCTGAAAAGCAAGCTATTGGAGGAATGATTTTTGGGTTCACTCGGTCAATTTTTCCGGCACATGGACTGGTGGGGGCTTGTGGCCCTGCTCATCAGCGCCGTGGCCGCCCTGCTGTGCATCACCCTGCATGAGCTGTCCCACGGCTTTGTGGCCTACCGGCTGGGGGACCCCACCGCCAAAAACGCTGGGCGGCTTACGCTCAATCCCATCAAGCACCTGGACCCCATGGGCCTTTTGATGATGATGGTGGTCAAGGTGGGCTGGGCCAAGCCGGTGCCGGTGGATATGCGCTACTTCAAGCGCCCCAAGCAGGGTATGGCCATCACCGCCCTGGCGGGACCGGTGGCCAACTTCCTCACCGCCCTGGGTGCGGTGGCCCTGGCCTCCGTTGTCTGGCACTTCGCTCCCATCAACAAGGGCACTCTGCTGGCCCTGTGTTTCCTGTCCAATATGGCCCTGCTGGGGGTGGGTATGGGACTGTTCAACCTGATCCCTATTTCCCCTCTGGACGGGTCCAAGATCCTGTTTGCCTTCCTGCCCGACAGGACCTACTATACCATCCTCAAGTATGAGAAATATGTGATGGGCCTGCTCATCATCCTGGTGCTGGTGGGGGTGTTCAACAAGCCCCTGACCTTCCTGATGGTCCAGTGCCTGCGGGGGCTGTGCGCCATCACCGGAATGCCGCTGGAATGGCTGCTCTATCTCCAGGACGTTTCCACTATTCTGAACCTGTTTTGAGGTGAGTGCCATCGAAACGCCCATTTACCATCTGGAAAAAGTGGTCAAGAACCGGGAGGATATGGAGGACTTCAACGGCCCTCTGGATCTGATCCTCCATCTGCTGAGCAAGAACAAGATGGAGATCAAGGACATTCAGATCTCTCTGATTCTGGACCAATATCTGGCCTGGATGGACCAGCGGCGGCAGCTGGACCTGGAGGTGGCCAGCGAGTTCGTCACCATGGCGGCCCAGCTGGTCTACATCAAGACCCGGATGCTGCTGTCCATCCACGATGAGGAGGCCCTCACCGAACTGGAACAGCTGATGGCCTCCCTGGAGGAGCATCAGCGGCGGGAGGACTATGTCCGCATCAAGGCGGTGGTGCCCACCCTGTCCGACCGCTACGCGGTGGGGCGTGATTACCTGACCAAGCCGCCGGAGGCCATCCAGGCGGACAAGACCTACCGCTACGTCCACAAGCCGGAGGACCTGCTGAAGGCCATGAAGTCGGTCCTGGCCCGGACCGACCACCGGCTGCCGCCCCCCATGGCCGCCTTTGAGGGCATCGTGGGTAGGGAACCCTATCCGGTGGCCGACAAGGCCGACGAGATCCTGGAGCGGCTGGCCCGGTTCGGGGTCACCCGGTTTTCCGCCCTGTTCAGGGGCAACCGGAGCCGGTCGGAGATCGTGGCCACCTTCATCGCCGTGTTGGAACTGTGCAAGGCCCGGCGGGTGCGCCTGGCGGGGACGGAGCAGGACTGCACCATCACCAGCACCGGGGAGGGCGGGGAGGAGCCCGACTACTCCACCGATGTTTACGAGCCGTCAGACGGGGGATAATCTATGGAAGTAAAGGAAATCGAATCGGCCATCGAGGGCATCCTCTTTGCCGCCGGGGAGCCGGTGGGGGTGGAGCGGCTGTGCCTGGCCCTGGACCTGGACCGGAGCACCGTGGATACGGTGTGCAAGCGTATGGCTGACCGCTACAGCTATGAGCGCCGGGGCATCCGGCTGGTGCGGCTGGAGACCAGCTATCAGCTGTGCTCCGCCCCTGAGTTCGCCCCCTACATCCGAAAAGCCTTTGAGACCCGCCGCCCCGCCCGGCTGAGCCAGCCCGCTCTGGAGGTGCTGGCCATCATCGCCTACCACCAGACCGCCACCCGGGCCTACGTGGACCAGGTGCGGGGGGTGGACAGCTCCTATACCATCAGTCTGCTGCTGGAGCGGGACCTGATCGAGGAGTGCGGCCGTCTGGCGGTGCCCGGCCGCCCCATCCAGTACCGCACCACCCAGACCTTCCTGCGGTCCTTCGGCCTGTCCAGCCTGGACGAGCTGCCCGAGCTGCCCAATATGCCGCCGGAGGACGGACAGATCACCCTGGAGATGCAGGCGGCGGTGGAGCGGCTGAAGGCGGCGGAGGAAGGGGAGAACCTGTCCGCCATTACGGAAGAAGAGATCGAGGAAGCCGCCAGGGAGCTGGCCAAGTCTGAGGAGGAGTCTGGGGCATGATTGTGCTGCTGGTTCTGGGGATCGTGGTCCTGGCACTGGTGCTGCTCAGCCTGATCCGGGTGGGGGTATGGGCAGAGTACGCCCAAAAGACCTTTACCCTGCGGCTGCTGGCAGGCCCGGTGCGGGTGACCCTCTTTCCCCGGAAGGCCAAACAGCCCAAACCGGCCAAGGCAAAAAAAGCCAAGGCATCCAAGCAAAAAAAGTCCAAGTCCCCAAAGAAACCCAAAACGGCGGGGGAGATCTTTGATCTGGTGAAAGAACTGCTGCCGGTGGTGACCGACGCCGCCGGGCAGCTGCGGCGGAAGATCCGCATTGACCAGTTCTACTTGGACGTGGTTGTTGCCTCCGCCGATCCGGCCAGGACGGCGGTGAATTACGGCAGACTCAACGGGGCTGTCGGTATGTTTTGGCCCCTGGTGGAGCAAAATTTTAAGGTGAAGGAGTGGCGCATCCGCACCAACATGGATTTTACCACCGAGCATCCCACCGTGTATCTGCGAGCGGCGGCCACGCTGACCATCGGGCAGATCTTTGCTCTGGGCGTCCGGGTGGCGTCCAAGGTACTGCCCATCCTTTCCAAACAAAAAAGCGGGAGTAAATCCCGGCAGGAAACACAGAAAGAGGCGGTTTAAGCTATGGAAAAGCATCCTATCGGAGATCTGATGGGCGAGATCGTGGACAAGGTCCGTGAGATCGCAGACGCCAACACCATCGTGGGCCAGCCCATCGTCACCGGCGAGGTGACCATTATCCCCATCTCCCGGCTCAGCGTGGGTGTGGGTTCCGGCGGCACCGAGTTCGGCAGCAAGCACAAAAAGCCGGAGGACAACAGCTGCTTCGGCGGCGGCGCCGGGGCGGGCATCAACCTGATCCCGGTGGGCTTCCTGGTGGTCAAGGACGGCTCGGTGAAGCTGCTGCCTGTGGCGCCTCCCGCCGCCACCACCGTGGACCGAGTGGTGGAGATGGTGCCCGAGGCCATCGACAAGATCACAGACTTTATTGAGAAGCAGCAGGAGAAGAAAAAGGCAGAGAAGGCCGCCCGGACCGGCACGGATAAACCGGGGTTTGAGGGCGTATACTAACGGCATCAACGTGAGGTGATGCTGTTTTGAAACGCTGGTGCGCCCTTTTGCTGGTCCTGTCTCTGCTGATCCTGCCCGTTTTCGGGGCAGAACCCACCCTGTCCGCATCCTCGGCCATCCTGATGGACCAAGAGAGCGGGCGGGTGCTCTATGAGAAAAACGCCCGGGAGCGGAGGAGCATTGCCAGCATCACCAAGCTGATGACCGCCCTGGTAGCGGTGGAACTCCACCCAGACCTGTCCTCCACGGTGAAGGTGAAGCGGGAGTGGACGGGAGCGGAGGGTTCCTCCATGTACCTCAAGCCGGAGGAGGAACTGACTCTGGAGGCTCTGCTCTACGGGCTGATGCTCTCCTCGGGCAACGACGCGGCCCTGGCCATTGCAGGCTACTGCGGGGGAGACGTGGAGCGCTTCGTGGCGGAGATGAACAAAAAGGCCGCCCAGCTGGGCATGAACGACACCCACTTTGCAAACCCCAACGGCCTGGATGATCCGGACCACTACTCCACCGCCTACGACATGGCCATCCTGGCCCGGGCGGTGCTGGAGCGGGAGGAACTGCGGGCCATCGTCTCCACCCGGTCCATTTTCATCGCCGGGCGGAGTCTGACCAACCACAACAAACTGCTGTGGCGGTATGAGGGGTGTACCGGCCTGAAAACGGGCTACACCGACGAGGCGGGACGGACCCTGGTGTCCAGCGCCCTGCGGGACGGCCAGGAGCTCATCGCCGTTACCCTCAACGCCCCCAACGACTGGGCCGACCACGCCGCCCTCTTTGACTACGGCTTTGCCGCCTATCCCCGGACCCTGATAGCGTCGGCGGGGGAGTGGACCCACATTCCGGTGACGGGCAGTCTGTGCCCCTTCACCCGGGTGGGCACCGTGTCCGACTTCTACTACCCACTGGCCCAGGGGGAGAGCGTCCAGCGGACGGTGGACCTGCCGGAGCAGGTGGAGGCGCCGGTGGAGGCCGGGTTCCCGGCGGGGAGCCTCACCCTCACCCTGAACGGGGATGAGATCGGTCGGCTGCCCCTGCTCTACCAGACGGGCGCGGCCAACAACGTGGCCCCTCTGCGGTGGTGGCAGCGGTTGTTCGGATGAATTTGACACGATACAGAAGAGGTCTGCCGTAAAAGACCTCCGGCCAAAGGCATCGGAGGGAAGGATAGTGTGAAAGGGAACCGTCAGGGTTCCCTTTCGCGTGCAATCAAACAACTTTTGAGGACTTATTGAAGGTCTCAAAAGTTTAGCGGCCTGTCAAAAAAGTGGCTTGGGCCACTTTTTTGACAGGCTGAGGTCTGCTGTTTTACGGCAGGCCTCAACTGCGGAAAGGAGACTGCCGGTGGAAGAACGGCTGCAAAAAATACTCTCCGCCCACGGTGTTTGCTCCCGCCGGGCGGCGGAGGGCTGGCTGGCGGCGGGCCGGGTGACGGTGAACGGCAAGCCTGCCGCTGTAGGTGATAAGGCCGACCCGGACAAAGACGACATCCGGGTGGACGGCAGGCCCCTGAAGGGTCCTGAAAAGCGTACTTATCTGATGCTCAACAAGCCAAGGGGCTATGTTACCACCCTGTCCGACGAGAAGGGCCGGAAAACCGTGGCCGACCTGGTACAGGACTGCGGGGCCCGGGTATGGCCGGTGGGCCGGCTGGACCTGGATTCGGAGGGTCTGCTCATCCTCACCGACGACGGGGAGCTGACCCAGCGGCTCATCCATCCCAGCCATGAGGTGGAGAAAGAGTATCTGGTGTGGGTGAAAGGAGATATCCAAGCCGCTCTGCCGGTGCTGCGGGGTGCCATGGAGCTGGACGGCGTGCCCCTCAGTCCCGCCCAAGTGGAGCGAGCGGGGGAGGGAAGTTTGTCCGTCACCATCCATGAGGGGCGCAACCGGCAGGTGCGGCGGATGTGCGCCGCCGCCGGACTCCAGGTCACCCGCCTGCGCCGGGTGCGGGAGGGAGCCCTCACCCTGGGAGCGCTGAAGCCGGGCCGCTGGCGAGCCCTCAGCAGGGAGGAAGTGGCCCTGCTGGAGCAGGTACCCTCCAAAAGGTCATAGACTTTTTGCAGGAAGTGATAGAATTCTTGCAAAAAGGGGATTGCTTTTCTTTTGAAAAACCAGTATGATAGTGTTTACTGAATCAAGGGACGTACCGCGGCTGCGCGGCCGTCTTTCTGTCCGGTCTGTCCACGGTTACACCGGAGGATGGGCCGGGATTCTTTGTCATCAAGGTTAACGGCGTTATGTCGACAGGGATCAGAACGCCGGGAGGTACTGGTTATGCCGAAAGATATTCTCTCTACCATTCAATCTGAAATGAATACCTTCTCCAAGGGGCAGAAGCTCATCGCCAACTTCATCCTGGAGTCCTATGACAAGGCCGCCTTCATGACGGCCAGCAAGCTGGGCAAGACGGTGAAGGTGAGTGAGTCCACCGTGGTGCGCTTTGCCGCCGAGCTGGGGTACGACGGCTATCCCGCCATGCAGAAGGCCCTGCAGGAGATGATCCGCAGCAAGCTTACCTCCATCCAGCGTATTGAGGTGAGCAACGACCGCATCGGGGACCACGATATTTTGTCCATGGTGATGCAGTCTGACATTGAGAAGATCCGCCTGACCATGGAGGAGACCGACCAGGCCCAGTTCCAGCGTGCGGTGGACGCCATCGTTAAGGCCCGCCACATCTATATTCTGGGTGTGCGCTCCGCTGCCGCCATCGCCAGCTTCATGGGGTTCTATTTTACCCTGATCTTCAACAATGTGACCATCATCCACACCACCTCCAGCAGCGAGGTCTTTGAACAGCTGCTTCACATCGGGCCGGAGGACGTGATCATCGGCATCAGCTTCCCCCGGTACTCCCGCCGGACGGTGAAGGCCATGCAGTTTGCCCACGACCGGGGGGCGGAGGCCATCGCCATTACCGACTCGGCGGCATCCCCGCTGGCCCCCTATTCCACCATCACCCTGCTGGCCAAGAGCGACATGGCCTCCTTTGTGGACTCCCTGGTGGCCCCCCTCAGCCTGGTCAACGCCCTCATCGTGGCCATCGGCCGGAAGAAGAACGACGACCTCTCCCGTACCTTTGAGAGTCTGGAACGGATCTGGGACGAGTATGAGGTCTATGAGAAGGTGGACGAAAACCCTTGAGTGAGATCATCGTGATCGGCGGCGGCGCCGCCGGTTGTATGGCGGCCCTGGCCGCCGCGGAGCAGGGCGTGTCTGTCACCCTGCTGGAGCGCAACCCCAAGCTGGGCCGCAAGCTGTACATCACCGGCAAGGGCCGGTGCAACGTGACCAACCACTGCACGGTGCAGGAGTTGCTGCAAAATATTCCCGGCAACAGCCGGTTCCTGACCAGCGCGGCCACCCGCTTTTCTCCCGAGGAGGCGGAGGCCTTCTTTGAGAGGCTGGGTGTGCCCCTGAAGATCGAGCGGGGCAACCGGGTCTTTCCCCAGTCCGACAAGGCGGCCGACATCATCGACGCCCTGCTGCGTGCTCTGCGGAAGGCCCGGGTGGACATCGTTCAGGACCGGGCCACCGGCCTGATCCTGGAGGAGGGACGCATCACCGGCGTGAAGGGGGAGAAGGGAACCTATCCCTGCAAGGCGGCAGTCATCGCCACCGGCGGCGTGTCCTACCCCCTTACCGGTTCTACCGGCGACGGGTATGACTTTGCCCGCGCCCTGGGCCACACCATCGTAGAGCCCCGGCCCTCTCTGGTGCCTCTGGTGGCGGAGCAGGCCTTCTGCGCCCAGATGCAGGGTCTCAGCCTGCGGAACGTGGCCATCCAGGTGAAAAACAGCAAGAAAAAGACAGTGTACGCCGAACAGGGGGAGATGCTCTTCACCCACTTCGGTATCACCGGGCCCCTGATCCTCTCCGCCTCCGCCCATATGCGGGACATGGGGAAGGAGCACTACTACATCCTGCTGGATCTGAAGCCCGCCCTGGACCAGGAGAAGCTGGACGCCCGGGTGCTCCGGGACCTGGGGGAGGGGGCCAACAAGGATTTCCGCCATGTGCTGGAGGGGCTGGTGCCCCGGCTCATGGTGCCGGTGGTGCTGGAGCTGACCAACATTCCCGGCGATCTGAAGGCCAACTCGGTGACCAAGGGGCAGCGCCGCCGGTTGGTGGAGACTCTCAAGTGCATCCGCATCGATATTTCCGGCCCCCGGCCCATCGCCGAGGCCATTGTCACTGCCGGCGGCGTCAAAACTTCTGAGGTAGACCCCCATACCATGGCCTCCAAGAAGGCGGGCGGGGTCTTTTTTGCCGGGGAAGTGCTGGACGTGGACGCCTACACCGGCGGCTTTAATTTGCAGATCGCCTGGTCCACCGGCCGGGCGGCGGGACGGGGCGCGGCGGAGTTCGTCCGTCCCTCCAAGGAGGCAGAGTGATATGACCAAGCACAGGAGCATTGCCATCGACGGACCCTCCGGGGCGGGGAAATCCACCCTGGCCCGGGCGTTGGCAAAGGCGCTGGGTTATCTGTATGTAGACACCGGGGCCATCTATCGCACGGTGGGCCTGCGGGCCTTCCGTACCGGCACGGACCCGGAGAACGGGGATGCGGTGACCGCCCTGCTGCCCGGACTGGACATCGGACTGGGCTACGGGGAGGACGGGGAACAACGGATGTACCTCAATGGAGAGGACGTATCCCAGGCCATCCGGCAGCATGAGATCTCCCGGTACGCCTCCTGCGTGTCCGCCATCCCGGATGTGCGTGCCTTTCTGTTGGACCGCCAGCGGAAGCTGGCCCAGGAGCATGACGTGGTGATGGACGGCCGGGACATCGGCACCGTGGTGCTGCCTCAGGCCGACGTGAAGATATTTCTCACCGCCACCCCTGAGGCACGGGCCCGCCGCCGCTGGCTGGAGCTGGAGGCGCGGGGCCAGAGCGCCGATTACGAGGCGGTGCTGCGGGACGTGAAAGAGCGGGATGAGAAGGACAGCACCCGCTCTGCCGCGCCTCTGCGTCAGGCGGACGACGCGGTGCTGGCGGATACCACCCAGCTGGATCTGGAGCAGAGTCTGGCGCTGCTGATCGAAATCGTAAAGGAGCAGTTGCAGGCATGAATATCATCTATTTCCTGGCCTATCTCGTTCTCTGGCCGGTTTTCCGGATCCTGAAACCCACCCGCTGCATCAACAAGAAGAACGTTCCGGAGGGGGGCGCCCTGCTGTGTGCCAACCACACCCGGATGAGCGACCCTCTCTTTGTGGCCTACGCCCTGGGTCTGAAACACCAGATCCACGTTATGGCCAAGGAGGAGGTCATGCACTGGCCCATCATTGGCTGGATCCTGAAGCACGGCGGCATTTTCGGCGTCAAGCGGGGCCAGGCTGACATCGGGGCCATCAAAACCGCCATGAAGTATCTGAAAAACGGGGAACTGCTGCTGATGTTCCCTGAGGGTACCCGTCATCAGGATGGAGATATGGGAGACGCCAAAACGGGCGCCGCCATGCTGGCAGTGCGCACCGGCGTGCCCATTGTACCGATCTATATGCCGGCGGAAAAGCGCTGGTTCCGCTGGAACCAGGTGGTCATTGGGGAGCCTTATTACCCTGAGACGGCCTCCAAGCGGCCCACCCCCGATGAGTACAAGGCTATCGCCGAGGACCTGATGAGACGGATCGAGGCTTTGCAGCCTCAGGCGGGACGATGAGCGTGGAGCTGGCCCGGTCCGCCGGATTCTGCTATGGTGTCCGGCGGGCGGTGGAACTGGCGGAACAGGCCGCTGAGAGCGGCAGGCCCTGCGCCATGCTGGGCCCCATCATCCATAACGGCAGCGTCATTGATTATCTGAAGGAGCGGGGGGTGGCGCTGGTCCAGTCTCCTGACCAGGTGCCCCCCGGCACCGCCGTCATCATCCGTTCCCACGGGGAGGGTCGGGCGGTCCACCAGGCCCTGGAGGCGCGGGGCTGTCCTGTGATCGACGCCACCTGTCCCAACGTCTCCCGCATCCACCGGATTGTGGAGGAGGCGGAAGGGGAGGGCCGTCAGGTGCTCATCATCGGGATGCCCGACCATCCGGAGGTGGTTGCCATCGCCGGCTGGTGTGCCCATCCTGTTGTATTGGAAGGGGCGCAGGCCCTGGCCCAGTGGCTGGAGGAGGACCCTAAACGGCGTGAAATGCCCCTTACCATGGTGTCCCAAACCACCTCCACGCACTTTATCTGGGCAGAGTGCGTAAAAAAAGCAAAAAAAGAGTGTACAAATTTAAAAATTTTTGATACAATATGTAATGCTACGTATAAACGGCAGTCTGAGGCTCAGGCGCTGGCCGCCAAAAGCGATGCTATGGTCGTCATCGGTGGGCGGGAAAGCTCCAACACCAAACGGCTGGCCGAGTTATGCAAAGCGCTCTGTCCCATGGTCGTTTGGATCGAACGGGCGGCGGAGCTGGAACCTTCCACCCTGTACCGGAAGGCTTCTATTGGAATCACTGCGGGCGCGTCCACGCCTGAGTGGATTATAAAGGAGGTCTATGACAAAATGAGCGACGAACACATTGAGATCGAGGAATCCTTCGCTGAAATGCTGGAGAAATCGATCAAGACTTTAAATACAGGGGAGAAGGTCACGGGCGTTGTCACTGGCATTACGCCCACTGAGATCTATGTGGATCTTGGCACCAAGCACGCCGGCTACATACCGGTGTCCGAACTGACCGACGATCCTACGGTCAAGGTCGAGGACCTGGTAAAGGTTGGCGATGAGATCGAGACTTACGTCATGCGCGTGAACGACCAGGAGGGTGTCGTCACCCTCTCCAAGAAGCGCCTTGACACCGTGAAGAGCTGGGAAGACGTGGAGCAGGCCAAGGAGGATCACACCACCGTTGAGGGCGTGGTCACCGAGGAGAACAAGGGCGGCGTTGTCGTGTCCATCAAGGGCGTGCGCGTCTTCGTGCCCGCTTCCCAGACCGGTCTGCCCCGTGAGACTCCCATGAGCCAGCTGGTCAAGCAGCACGTGCGCCTGCGCATCACCGAGGTCAACCGCGCCCGCAAGCGCGTGGTGGGCTCCATCCGCGCCGTTGAGGCCGAGGAGCGTGCCGCCAAGGCCGCCGAGGTGTGGGCCAACATCGAGGAGGGCAAGCGCTACACCGGTACCGTGAAGAGCCTGACCTCTTACGGCGCCTTTGTGGACATCGGCGGCGTGGACGGCATGGTCCACATCTCCGAGCTGTCCTGGTCCCGCATCAAGCACCCCTCCGAGGCCGTCTCCGTGGGCGACACCGTTGAGGTGTATGTCATTTCCTTCGACCCCGAGAAGAAGAAGATCTCTCTGGGCATGAAGGACCGCACCCAGAATCCCTGGGAGGTCTTCACCGGCAAGTATCAGCCCGGCGACGTGGCCAACGTCCGCGTGGTCAAGCTGATGACCTTCGGCGCCTTCGCCGAGATCGTGCCCGGTGTGGACGGTCTGATCCACATCTCCCAGATCGCCGATCACCGCATCGACAAGCCCGGCGACGTGCTGAGCGAGGGTCAGATGGTGGACGTGAAGATCATCGACATCGACTACGACCACAAGAAGGTCTCCCTGTCCATCCGCGCTCTGCTGGAGGGCGGCGACGAGGAGGTCGCTCCCGAGGAGGAGTAATTCCGCATTTTAAACCGGGACGCCATTAGCGGAGTCACCACAAGGACATCTTTCATTTTTAGGAAAAGGCAGGTATTGCATTGGCAGTACCTGCCTTTTTCCTATGCGGTTTTTTTCACTTCTCCAACATACCCGATGTCGGTGTAATAAATCTCTACAGTTTGCTCAGCGTGTTTTGACCACTTAACATCTTTTTCGTGAACAACGATTTTCTGAATAAACAAGCGAAGCAACTCCGGCGTGAGTTCCGAGATATCGGTGTATCGCTTTGCCTTAGCAATAAAATTGTCTGTTCCACATACCGTTTCTTTCAATTCTTGAATCACGGCCTCTTTTTGCGGAATGCCGGCCTTTAACTGTTCCTGCTCTAAGGCATAGCTGGCAGAAAGTGTTTGGAACTGATCAGGGGTTATCCGTCCCAGAACAGAGTCCTCATATAACCTCTTGAAGATAGCGTCCAATTCCGAACTACGCTTTTGCATGCCTGCAAGCTCTGTTTCCAGCCGACGAACTTCACGGCGAATCTCAGTAGATTGGCGGTTCCCAATGTACGATGCAAATTCCACCGTGTTTTCTCGTGCCATGGCGGTTACCCGCCGAATGTCCTCCAGCACGATTTCATCCAAAACACATTCACGAATGTAGTGCGCAGAGCATACTTCAGCGCCCTTTTTCTTATAGGTTCGACAGGTGAAATGATTATAGGTGGCACTCATTGTATGCGCTCTGTGTAGTACCATCGTTTTTCCGCAGTCAGCACACACCACCAAACCGGAATATTTGTTCTGTTCGCCAATATTGGTACGACGGCGCTTGTTTTGCCGCACGCGCTGAACAATATCCCAAGTCTCCCTATCAATCAAAGGTTCATGAGTTCCTTCCAGAACTATGCACTCTTCTCTCGGATGCTCTATTTTCCGCTTGTCCTTATAAGATTTGCTGCTGAATCGCATGTTGATGGTATTCCCAATATATAATTCATTTTCCAGTATGTGAGCAACTGTACTCTGCGCCCAGTTATATGGTTCGTCCATAATCAGTCCCATATGACGGTCACCAAAACGCTGATATGCATACATAGCAGGGCAAAGCACCTTTTCCTTTTTCAATACTCGGGAAATTTGTGATGGTCCACTTCCTGCCGCGCACATACTAAAGATATGCCGGACAACCGCTGCAGCTTCCTCATCCACGACAAGCTGATTATTATGTTCCTTGTCTTTCCTGTACCCATAAGGAGCACGAGTCCCCAAACGCTCTCCACGTTCTGCTTTGGCGCGGAACACAGCACGAATCTTTCGACTTGTGTCTCTAACAAACCACTCATTAAACAGGTTTTTGAAAGGCATTAGGTCATTGCTTTCCGTACTATCAGTATCCACATTGTCGTTGATAGCAATGTAGCGAACACCGAATTGGGGAAAGCGCTCTTCAATGTACAGGCCAGTGTGCAGCTGATTACGGCCCAGGCGGCTGAGATCTTTGGTAATGATGATCCCAATCTCGCCATTCTCCATGTCTGTGATCATTCGCTGGAAATCAGGCCGATTGAAGTTGGCACCGGAATACCCATCATCCACATAGAAGCAGGGATTTGGGAAGTGGTGATCAATGGCATACTGCTCCAATATTTTCTTTTGATTCTGAATGCTGTTTGAATCTCCGTCCAGTCCGTCGTCCTGACTCAGGCGGCAATACAGGGCGGTTTTTTTGTTCAGGTTTGACTTACTCATCTGTACCCTCCTTTGACGTCAAACCGTTCAGAGCATGGTGTGATGTTAACTCTGAATGCAGGAAAAGTCCACACCATTACGCACACTGTTTCTCTTTTCTCAGATCCATGTCGATGAGTTTCCTCAGCTTATCCTCCGGTGTACAGATCCCTTCTGCCGGAAATACGGATACAACGTGGATCAACCTGCCATGACTGAACTGATAGCGTTCCGAGCGAACCACACGATTCTCAAATCGTTCAGAATTGTTTTCGGGCATATTGCTCCTCCTTTATAGTTTTTGGAGAGAACGTGGATGTAAACAGAATCGGGTTTGGTAATATTGTCAAACCCGATTAAAGCCCAAGATATAATAATACAACCATCATAAGGTTCCCTCACACCCCTCCCGGAAAAATAGCTGGGTGAATACCCTCGCAGCAAAAAAACTTTGAGGTGTCCTCATTTGGGAACACCTTGTTTCAGAGCCATTGCCAAAAGCGGCATCTCCATGTATACTGTAAGCAAACCGTTCACCAAAAAGAGAACAGAATTGGAGGCGCGCCACTATGGAGCAGACATTCGGCAGTTTCGTGCGGGAGCATCGTATGTCCCGCGGCCTGTCTCTGCGCAATCTGGCGGCAAAGCTGGAGATTTCCCCGGTCTATATGAGCAACATCGAAACGGACCGGAAACCGGCTCCCACGCAGGAAAAGCTGGACAAGCTGGTTGAGATCCTTGGCCTGGGACAGTATGAAGCGGAACAGCTTCTGGATCTGGCAGCTAAGTCCAAAAACCGCCAGGTATCCGCAGATCTTCCGGAATACATCATGGAAAGAGACATCGTCCGAGTAGCCTTGCGCACAGCAAAAGAAGTAGACGCCACTGACGCAGAGTGGCAGGAATTCATAGACCGCATCACCCGCCGCGGGAAATAAATTCGGAGGCCAGCCAATGCCGAAAACCTACTACAGCGAACAGACTATGGAGAATATCGCCCGCCGTGTACAGAATGCGTTCGATGACCGGCTGTATACAGGTAAGCCCTGCGCGATCCCCATAGAAAACATCATCGAATGGCATGGGCTGATCATGGAGTTTCAGTACATTCGGAAAAATGGCCGTATCCTCGGCCAGACCATTTTTGACACCGGCCTGGAGGCCGTCTACGATATGGAACGGATGGAGTATACCCTTTTCCCAGTGAAAGCCGGCACCATCCTCATCGACGCGTCACTGTGTGAGGAAGAAGCCAGCACCGGCCGCCTGCGTTTTACCGAAGCCCATGAGCTTGCCCACTGGATCTTACATAAGGGACTGTATACCGGCACCGGCGAGAGTGCCGCACTTCGGCCTGCCATTCGGGAAACTGACATGGAGATCCAGGCCAACATGCTGGGCTCCGCTCTCCTGATGCCCATTGCCATGGTCAAGCGCTGCTTCTACCAGCTCCGCAGCGGTCGGGATGACCAGGCCCTTGTCCGGGATATGGCCGAGGTTTTCCAGGTCTCCCGTCAGGCTATGCGTATCCGTCTCCAGAACCATCACCTCATCTAAAAAATTTTGCCATAGTGTTCACTAAAAAGAGAACACCCTGCCACGGAAAGGAGCGCTATGAGAATGAAACGAAAGACACACGCGATCCATTGTCCCGTATGCGGAAAAGGACGGGTGATCGACGCCGCGGACGGCACAGATACATCCCGCCTCCAGCTCTACGGACCGGACCAGGCCGAGAAAGCGGAGCTTTTCTCCAAATGCCCCAAATGCGGAATGCAGATCGGCATCGCATTCCAGACAAGTGAATCCAGATAAATTGACAGATCACCTCGTCAAGCGCACCAACCGCCCGCCGTAGCTGCGGGAGCATCGCGTTCGGAGCCTTACAGGTAGCTTTTTAGCTGCACTGTAGGGCTCTTTTTTTGTGCCTTTCTGCGGCTAAAGGGCGGAAAGGCAAAGAATGCGCGATACCTGGCAGCCCTACATAGCGAAATACCCGTGATCCCGACCTCAGATTCCCCCACAAAAATCTGAGATTGGAGATCACAGCATGGAAAAATGGCAGGAAAGCCGCAATTACAGACGGATCAAAAACGAAAACGGCGAGGTCATCGCCAATATCATCACCGTGGACGGTGTGGACGTGGAGGTCACAGAGGAAGTGTATCTGGACTACTCCCAAATGGACAGACGGGAGCGTTATCTGATGGAGGACGCTCCCACCGGAAAACTTCTCTCCCTGGATCAGATGAAGGAGGACGGCGTTCAACTCGACTATGTGGGTGCGGACGCCACCCCCAGCGCCGAGGACAGCTTTCTGAAAACCGAGGATGCCGAGGAAACAGAAAAGATGGCAGACATGCTGCTGGGCGCGCTCATTTCTCTGAAAGACGAGGACCGGCAGCTCATCACCGCCCTGTTCTATGACCATGTGTCCACCAGAGCGTATGCCGGGCGCATCGGCGTCACCCAGCATGCCGTGATCAAGCGCCGGGATCGCATTCTGCGGGACATGAAAAAGTTTTTTGAAAAATTTTCGGATTAAGGGTATTCACCCCACCACTTTTTCGGGAGGACAGCGAAGGGGAAAATCACCCCTCCGCTGTTCCTTGAGAATTTCATACCAGCAATACGGATCACACCGAACCGTTCCTCACCCCACAGTGCGCGCCACGACCCGACGGCAGAGTTTTTGTCGGCGGAGAGCGATTCAGCCTGTGTCTGGCTTTGGCAGGCCGAATGTGCGTGAGGGCTGTTCCCATAATGACACACCATGCTTTGGCCTGCGCGTAAGACAGGCGGTGCTGCTTCGGGATTGAAAGCAGTAGAGATCCCGAAAACATGCCCGTGAGGTTTCTGCCGGAAACCTGTCCGTATTGTTCCCGACTCATCGGGGGGCGAGCTGCAAATGCGATGAGAAACTGACGAAAAAGAAATATACGAGGATTTGATCAATATGAACGTCTTATTTACCAAACAGCAAGCCCATGATGAGATCGAGTGTATTTTCCGGGAATTGCTTCCTCAAAACGGCATGGCACAGCGTCCGGAGCAGATCCGGCTGTGCCACAGTATGCTGGACGCCATGCTGGACGGCAGCATTGCCCTGTGCGACGCAGGAACCGGCATCGGTAAGACCTTTTCCTACCTGGTCGCCGGTATTATGCTGGAGAAGTACCGGGCTGCGGAGGGAGATACCCACCGCCCTGTCCTGATATCCACCTCCAGCATCGCATTGCAGAATGCGATCCAGAACGAGTACCTGCCGTTTCTGTCTTCCGTGCTGCTGACCCATGGACTAATCGACCGCCCAATTCAGGCGGTCATCCGCAAAGGAAAATCCCACTATGCCTGCGACATGCGGCTGGACCGACGTATCCGTCAAGTGACGCTGAGCAACAAGAATCCCAAAGCGAGGCATGCCCTTCTCTCCGCCAAGCAGGTCCTGGATCTGGACAAGCTGTCCGGGATGAGCGGTTATGACCGGGAGCGTGTTTGCGTTCCCCAGCACTGTGCCTGCGGGAAGGAGGACTGCCGGTACCGCCGCTTTCTGGAGGAATGCCGGAACGGGCAGTACACGATCCAGATCTGCAACCACAACCTGCTGCTGGCGGATATGATCCATCGCAGCCAGCAGAAGCGGCCTATCCTGCGAGACAGCGCCGTGTACATCATCGATGAAGCCCACAAGCTGCCGGAAACAGCCCGGCAGATGTTCGGCGTGACGCTGGCGGCAGACGATCTCACCGACCTGGTCCGCCGGCTTCGGACCGAGCGCTTCGTTCTGGCCGCGGAACTCCTGACAGACTCCGTCCAGCCCCTGCTGGACAAATTGTCCACCCCCGTGGAAGAAGGAGAAGATTTTGAAGCGTACCGGACACTGCTGGAATCCCCCCACCATATCCTGACGGTGATCCACCAGCAGCTGAACCGGCTCCTGACATGGGAAACATGGCGCTACCTGATGACGGTCTCCGCCGCCGTTTCTCTCTTTTGTGCGGGAAACCAGGACATGATCTTCTATGCCACAGACCGGGAAAAGGGCGGTTCCATGCTGTGCGGAACGGTTTCCGACCTGACCACGCAGCTCCGGCAAACGCTGTGGTGTGTGGAGCAGCCCATGATCCTGACCTCCGGGACACTGTCTGTCGGGCAGGATTTCGGGCGTTTTCGTTCCGCCACCGGGCTGTCTGCAAACCACCGCGTGGTGGAATCGGTGTCCCCGTCCCCCTTTGATTACCGGGAAAACTGTCTTTTGTACCTGCCGCCCGCTCCGCCGAAGTTTGGTGAGAACAACGTGGTGGACTACTACGACGAACTGACGGTGCAGATCAGCGACCTTGTAAAAGCCTCCCACGGACATACACTGGTGCTGTTCACCTCATATATCGCCATGTCCGCTGTGAAGGAGCGCCTGCGGGAAATGGAGCTGCCGCATCCCGTGTTCACCATGGGCCGCAACCCGTCCCAAATCCTGACGGAATTCCGTGCCGCTCCCGGCAGCATTCTCTTGGCCACGGGCGCGGCGTGGGAGGGAATGGACTTCCCCGGCGACTGCGTGTCCATGCTTATCATCCCCAGGCTGCCGTTTGCATACCCGGACGCTGTAAAAGAAAAAGAGCGGGAAAACTATCCCACCCTCCGTGCCTTCATCCAGGCAGTGGTCGTTCCGGAGATGCAGATCAAGCTGAAGCAGGGCTTTGGCAGGGCCATCCGCACAGAGAGTGACACCTGTGTCGTGGCGGTGCTGGACTCCCGTTCCGCCCGTGGCCATCGGTATTTTGAAGCCATGCGGGAGGCGCTGCCGGACATGCCGGTGACTTCCAGCCTGCGGGAAACCGCCAGATTCTATCGTGCCAAAAAGGATACCGCCTACTTCGGCGGCACTTCACATGAAAACCTCTAAAACTATTGCATTTGCTTGCTTTGTCCATGATTCCTTGGTGGTATTGGTAATAGCTTTGACCCGGCTTTCCGGCTATACTTGCGTTGCAAGCCGGAAAAGGAGGAAACACAGATGGAACGGACAAAAAGCCTGACAGCGCCTATCCCGGAATCCCTGCATGCCAGGGTGACGGCAGAACGTATTGCGGCAAACCAATCGCTGGGCGAATACATGACAGAGCTGCTCACAGCGTATTACAACAACGGAGGGAACAAAACCATGGCACAGACGAGAACACTGGCATTCCAAATTGACAAGGAACTTTTCCAGCGCATCAAAGCGCACCTGGCCCGCGAGAGCGCCCGCACCGGCAAAAAGCTGACCCAGCGGGACTTCGTCCTAGGGCTCATCGAAGAAGCTCTGCAGCAGTCAGAACTGCAGGCAGAGGAAGCTGCAGAAACGGCAGAGGACACTTCCACCGAGGCTGACTCTGCAGAATCCGAACCCGCATAACAAATCCATATCACACCTGTTGCCCGCGGCATCCTTGAGCGGATGCCGCGGGCAAGTCTTTCCCTTTGAGAATCGAGGTGAGTAATCATCCGAGCAGAACCCGCCGGAAACCGTTTCTCCGAACAGGAAATGGAGATCGCCCGCGGCACAGACCTGCCGGACCTGCTGTCAGCCCTTGGCTACCAGGTGATACGGATCGGGCGCTATCACACTACCAAAGAGATGGACAGCCTGCGCATTAAAAACCGCCGCACCTGGTACCGCTATTCCGAGAAGGTCGGCGGGGACGCCATTACTTTCCTTCAGCATTTCTGTGGAAAGAGTTTCCCGGAGGCGGTTGAGTATCTGCTGGGCTTCCATGGCCGCATACGGGACGCTCCCGCAACGCAGCCGGAGCACCGGCTCTCCACCGTCAGCGAAGAACTGCCCAAGCCCTTCAAACTGCCAGAGGCCCATGGGGATCAACGCCGCGTCTTTGCCTACCTGCGTAAGCGCGGCATTGCATCCCAGGTCATTCGGTCATTCATCGCCAGTGGTCTGCTGTATGAGGATGCTCAGCACCACAACTGCGTGTTCGTGGGCTATGACGAAACCGGCAAAGCCGTCTTCGCCAACCAGCGCGGGACCTATGACCAGGGCGGCAGCTTCAAGGGTGACGTCCCCGGCAGCGACAAGTCCATCGGGTTCCGCCTGCCATACTCTTCCGACAGCGATACGGTGTTCGTATTTGAAGCCCCCATTGACCTGATGAGCTACTGCACACTGCACCGCAATCTGCGTGGAAACGCGGTGGCGCTTTGCTGTCTCCATGACGGTGCGCTGGCAACATATCTGCGGGATCATCCCCGGCTCCGGCATATCGAACTGTGTCTGGACAATGACCGCTGGGGTCAGGCGGCTGCAAAACAAATGCAGGAAACCTATTCGGCCAAGGGCTTCACCGTATCCCGGCAGCTTCCGCCCCAAAGTAAGGACTGGAATGAATATCTGCAAAAGAGAACACGAAATCCGGAAAGATTAACTATTAAAAGTCAACCCTGAAAATGAGTGGAAGTGCTCACAGGCAGATGGTTCAAAAAAGGGTATAGCAAAGCTGAGGTCTTATCAGACCCCCGCTGTCTATTCAAATAGATGGCTCAAGCCGCTGAGCGATAGGGCTGCCTGGATTTCTCCATGGCGAAGATAAGCCGCACCAACTTCTTGGCTGCGTGGGAGATGGCCACATTGTAGTGCTTGCCCTCTGCCCGTTTCTTTGCGAGATAAGCGGAAAAGGTTGGGTCCCAAAGGCAGACATACTTGGTGGCGTTGAAAAGTGCGTAACGCAGATATCTGGAGCCCCGTTTCTCCATGTGCGGGTAACAGTTATTCAATTGTCCGGACTGGTAAGTAGACGGTGACATACCAGCATAAGCCAGTAGCTTGTCCGGAGAGTCAAAGCGTGACAGATCCCCCGCTTCAGCCAGGATCATGGCGCCCATGCGGTAGCCAATGCCGGGGATGGTCATGATGGGAGACCGGATCTCGTCCATCATGGTCTCAATCTCAGCTTCAATTTCATGGATTTCAGCATCCAGTTCCCGAATAAGCCGGATGGTATGCTGCAATTCCAGAGATTTGGCAGGCATTCTGGAACCAATGGACATTCGTGCAGCATCCCGAATTGACAATGCCATATCTCGCTTGTAACGGCCCTTAGAGGCCTTCTCCAAAAGAGATTTGAGGCTTGTCAGGTGTGCTCGGGCAACCTGTTTGGCTCCCGGAAACTCCTCCAGCAGGGCATAGACAGAGGCCATGTGGAGCGTTGGAACCAGTTTCTCCAACTCAGGAAACAGGATGCAGACCAGTCTGGAAACCGAGCTTTTCAGCTTGGCGCGCTCTTTTACTTTGTCAAAACGATATCTGGTGAGTGACTTTAGTTCTTCGTTGTGGTATGCTGTATTCGTGTAGGGTTTGAGGCCTGCATCGGATAACAGCATAGCCGCAATTGTTCGTGCATCCACACGGTCGGTTTTGGTCTTTCTGAGGCTGAGACTTTTCCGGTAGAGGTTTGTGCGTAAGGGATTCAAGACATAGGTGGCCAGACCATTGTCCAAAAGAAACCCCAGCAGATTGTAGCTGTAATGTCCGGTTGCCTCAAGCCCTACTCTTATTTTGTCCTGAGGTGCGATACAGGCCTGAATCTTCTCCAACAGCGTATGAAAGCCATCCATATTGTTAGAGATGGTGAACACATCCGCCAGGACTTCGCCCTCAGAATTCTGAATAAAGCAGTCGTGCTTGTCCTTTGCCACATCGATACCAACGGAAACGACCATAACCAGTACCTCCAACGGTAAATTTGTGATGCTGTTCCACAGAACACTTTGCTTTTGTAGCCTTGTTCCACATAAACCGTCTGGCGGTATTTAACTGATTAACAAAACTGCAAAGGGCTGTGGTTGGAACCTTTCCAGAACCATCTTGTGGTAGGAGGCGATCACCAATCCACAGCATCCCTTACAGTGTAGCACAGCCCTTGGAGAGGGGCTCTAATAACTACTACTCTATAATACAAGGGGGCGATAGTAAAGAAACGGATTTATATTCTGCGTGAAACAAAATCAGAATCTATAAGGAGGATCAACCGAATTGAAAGAAAAAACGAATCATCTGCGCTGCAGCCATAAGCGTCTGCTGGCCGCACTGCTCACGGTGGTCATGCTGTTTTCCTTAATGCCCACAGCCTTTGCCGCCCAGGAGAACGGATACCATGATCCCGCAGAGCATTGGCTGACTGCCAACAACCGCACCAACGAACTGGATGCCAATGCCGTCGTGACCCGTGAGACTTTCAACTGCGGCGAGTGCGGCAAGCCCACATCCTTTGAGGTGTTCCGCACTCCCGAATACACCCGCAACGGCCAGACAGCCATGACCCGAAATGTCAAGTATTCCAACGGCATGAGTGCCGATGGTGAAACGCTGGGGACCATTCTGGATGGCACTCCTGGTGTGGATGCCTATTATACCGGCTATCATTGGACGAAAGCAGTCTGTGAAAACTGCGGTTCTCTGAATACCAATATGGGCAAGAGCGACTACGGCTATCTGAAAAATGTCTACTGGCTGTACGACTGTGCCGCCGAGTTCATGGAGGACCTGCCGGAGACTGTGACCTACGAGTACGCCGACAGCAAGTACCACACTGTCATTACCAAGGGCGGCGAATACTGCTGTTTCTGCTACGGCACCAACCATGAGACCTCCTCCCGCCTGGAGCGGCACGATCTGGAAACGGATATTCTGCCCCAGCCTGCCAACGGCCGCTTTGCCGTGGTGGACCACTGCACCCTCTGTGACTACCAGAAGTATGAGTACATCACCGCCAAGAGCGTTGTGGCCGACTATTACGGCGTGGTAGACGGCCAGCCCCATACCCTCACCGTCACCGATCTGTCCGAGGCAGGTGTGCGGACGCAGATCCGCTATGGCAGCAGCGCCGACGCCTGTACCCTGACCTCCGCTCCCAACTATACGGAGGAAGGCCAGTACACCGTCTACTATGAGATCACCTACACCTATGACGGTGTGGATATGACTGAAAACGGCGTGGCCTATGTCTGGCTCCGTGACACCCAGCCCAGTGAGGATGGCTCCTGCGGCTGTGGCTGCGGCGACCCTGACTGCGGCTGTCAGGATAAGGACTGCGACGGAAACTGCTGCTCTGACAAGGGCTGCGGCGAGAATCACCACTTCATTTTGCTGGACAGAACCCCTGCCACCTGCCTGTCCCTCGGCTATGACCGCTACCTCTGCACCGAGTGCGGCAAGATCGAGAAGCGGGACTATGTGGACTCCCTGGGCCATACATGGCAGGGCGTTGTTGTTCGGAACGCCACCTGCGAGACCGACGGCAAGCTGCTGGAGATCTGTTCCCGCTGCGGCCAAGTCAAGGTGACGGCCACCCCCAAGAGCGAGCATGACTTTGCGACCTACACCGTAGCCGCCACATGCACCAGCCCCGGCTACACCGTCCGGGAGTGCAAAAACTGCGGTGAGCGCCACATTGAGGACATTACCCCCGCTCCGCCTCATAATTACGAAGCGCATACCATCCCCGCCGCCTGTGAGACCGGCGGGCGCACCATCCATCTGTGCGAGGGCTGCGGCAGCTCCTTCGTTACCGACTACACCGAGCCTCTGGGCCATAGCTGGGATGAGGGGACACTTATTACCAACGCCACCTGCACCGGCGAGGGCGTGATGGAATACCGCTGTGTCCGCTGCGGCCATCACCGTCTGGAAGGTGACGCCGCCAACGGCCACGTTCCCGGCGACCCTGCCACCTGCACCCAGCCCCAGCTCTGCACCAAGTGCGGTGCCGTCATTGAAAACGCGCTGGGCCACGACTATAAGGGCGAAGTGACTGCGTCCACCTGCACCGAAATGGGCTATACCACCTATACCTGTTCCCGCTGCGGCGACACCTACAAGGGCGACTACACCGATGCCGCCGGTCATAAGCCCGGCGACTGGATCATCGACAAGGAACCCACCACCAGCTCCGAGGGCAGTAAGCATAAGGAATGCGAGACCTGCGGCGAGAAACTGGAAACCGAGTCCATTGAAAAGCTCTACGACCAGGCCACCACGGATTCCAAGGGTGAGGCCGTCGTGGGCGGCTACCTGGTCATCGTCACCGATACCGATACTACGAATCCTGTGGCGGGCGCGACTGTGACGCTGAACAAGGATAAGACCCTGTCCATCCGTCTCCCCAACAGCCGCCTGCTGGATTACGCCGATCAGACTACCGTGACCGTCCTGCTGACAAAGGATAAATCCGCTGTTCCCGGCATGTTCATCGCCGTCACCGACAAAAACGCCAACTACTGTGCGGACACCACCGATAAGGCCGGGCAGATCACCATCCCCGGCACTACCGGCAAAACCAACAGCGACGGCAGCGCCACTGTCGGCTGGGAGGATGCCGACGGCGACCGCTGGACTCTGACCGTCAAGGTGGAGGACTACGAGACCGGGCGTCCCATCAAGGATGCCGACATTACCATCGGCAAGACCGGGAATATCACGGTCAAGCTGCCTGACGGCACCGACATGGATGAGAACAACCGCATCACCGTGACCGTCACGGACAACAGGAAAAAGCCCCAGGAGGATGTGACGGTGATCGTCAAGGGCGACCTGAATCAGACCGCCCAGGGCAAGACGGATGAGGACGGCAAGCTGACGGTTCCCGAAGTTGCCGAGACTGAGCGCCATGGCGTGTATATCTATGGCTACACGGATGGGACCTTCGGTCCCGCCCGTGACATGAGCCGCGCCGAGGCTTCCGCTATCTTTGCCCGCCTGCTGGCGGAAAAGAACGGCGACGCCATTACCACGGCGGCAAAGACCAACTTCAAGGATATTCCCGCCAACGCCTGGTACTCCGGGTATGTGAAGTACCTGACCGGCTACGGCATCGCTGTGGGCTATTCCGACAAGACCTACCGCCCCAATGATCCCATTACCCGCGCAGAGTTCACCGCCATGGCTGTCCGTTTCTTTGACGCCTACGGCGACGGCAACACTGAGATCATGGAGCAGTACCAGGACTTTGAGGATGTCTCCGACGGATACTGGGCTGCTCAGTATATCAAGGATGCAGCCATCCACGGCTGGATCGTGGGCTATGGCGACGGCACCTTCAAGGGCGACGATACCATCAACCGCGCCGAGGTCGTCACCATCGTCAACCGCCTGCTGGGCCGCGAGGCTGATGCGGACTATATTGCGGACAACCTCCGCAAGCTGAACACTTTCTCCGATATGAGCAAGCGACACTGGGCCTATTACGCGGTCATGGAGGCCGCTAACGCCCATACCGCCACTCTGGGCGAAAGCGAGATCTGGAGCAAGTAACCCCAGTTTGCAGCGGGCGGCCCATCACCGGGCCGCCCGCTGTTTCCACCAAACAATAATCATAAAAATAAGGAGAACTGACCTATGCTGAAAATCGTAGCAATCGGAAATCTGACCAACGATGTGGAACTGAAGATGAACGAGTCCACCGGCAAGCCCTACGCCATCCTGCGGATCGCCTCTGACCGCCGCTACAAGGATAAGGACGGCAATAAGCTCACCGACTTCATCTCCATCAAGGTGCGCGGCCCTCTGGCTGAGCGCTGTGCGGAATTTGCCTGGAAGGGCTGCAAGCTGTCCGCCTCCGGTGACTTCGAGACCATCACCTTCGAGGATGAGCCGGAGCGCCAGCCCGGCTTCCTGATCAAGGCTACGGAGGTGGAGTTCCTCTCTCCCCGCAAAGCTGAGGACCCCGCCCAGGCAGAGGCTCTACCCGCAGATGAGGCAAAGGCTGCCTGATGAAAAACACCGGCGTCACCTACAGCAGCACAGAGCGGACTCCCACCGTGCTGCCTGAGATGGCCGAGCTGCTCCCGCCTTTGAGCGAGGAGCAGCTTTCGGCGCTGGAACAGGATATCCTGCGAAACGGCTGCTATTCCCCGGTCATTGTCAATGAGGACCTCGTCATCATCGACGGCCACAACCGTCAGCGCCTGTGTGAGAAGCACCAGATCCCGTATATGATGGCGGTGTTTGCGTTTGAGGACCTGTTGGAAGCCAAGCAATGGGCGCTGGATACCCAGAAAGGCCGCCGCAATCTGGAGAAATGGGAACTGGGCAAGATCGCCCTGAAACTGAAGCCGGAGATCGAAGCCAGAGCACGGGCAAATATGTCCGCTGGCGGCGGAGATCAGAAAAGTGAGGACGCAAAATCGGGTTCGGCAATATTGCCGAACCCGATTTCTGCAGTGAATACCCGCAAAGAACTGGCGGATGCCGTTGGCTTGCGCGAGCGCACCATGGGTAAGGTCATGCAGATTGACGAACATGCCCCGGATGCAGTGAAGGAAGCTCTGGATAAGAAGGAGCTATCCATCAATCAGGGCTATCCTCGATGACGTATCCCTGAACGCCAAAGGCTATGAAAGGCTTGTGGGGCAAATGTCGGGAGATGTGGGCCATGGCAGATAAAAGGAGGCTCAACCTGTCGTTTTCCATGTCCCAGGGCAGCCAGAGGACTGCATGGAAACACCTGTCTGCCATCCCTGCCGGGCAGCGGACGGAGGCCATCTGTAGCATGGTAAACGGGTACATGGATCAGCAGGCGCTGCTGGACGCTGTCCGCGGGATCATCCGGGAAGAACTTCATGGAGTTTCCTTTGTAACAGAAAAACCGCAGCCGGAGCAGGCCGGGGATGTCGACGCCGACGTCCTCGGCTTTCTCCGCGCGTTGCAGGAGGGAGATGAAACCATCTGATACGCTTTTTTGACATGTTTGCCGGGATCGGCGGATTCCGCGCGGGCCTGACCCGTGCGGGCGGCTTTCAATGTGTCGGCCACTGCGAGATCGACAAGTATGCCGACGCCAGCTACCGCGCGATCCACGACATTGGGAAGGAGGAACGATACTATCCAGACGCCAGAGAAATCGACCCCGGCGACCTGCCCGACTTCGACCTGCTGTGCGGGGGATTCCCCTGCCAGGCGTTTTCTCTTGCTGGCAGGCGAAAAGGATTTGAAGATGCCCGAGGCACTCTCTTCTTTGAGATTGCCCGTCTGGCTCAAGCGAAACGACCTTCGTACCTTTTGCTTGAAAACGTTCCGGGACTGTTATCGCATGACGGCGGCAGGACGTTTTCTGCCATCCTCGCCGCGCTTAATGACCTGGGGTATTTCGTCGAATGGACAGTGCTTAACAGCAAACATTTCGGAGTCCCTCAATCACGGCGAAGGGTGTTCATTATCTGCTATCTTGATCCCCGATGCGCCGGAAAAATACTTCCTGTCTTCGGAACAAACGGAAAAGCTCTTGTACAGATCCTCAACGGCCCGCAGGGTTCCCGAGTCTACGACACAGAAGGAGTAGCCTGCACCCAGACTGCAGGCGCAGGCGGCATGGGCGGTAAAACCGGACTATACCTGGTTCAGCCGGCTCATGCTTCCTTTGTGGATCTGTGCGCTGGTGAACCGAGACAGACAAAAGACGCCCGCTGCATCACAGCGCGCTATGGACAGACCACACTTTCCAACCACAGAGCAGAGCGCTCCGGTGTGCTGCTCATCAAAGAAGCCACGAAAAAAGGCTATAAGGAAGCGCTACCCGGCGATACAGTGGATCTGGGCTACGCAGGCAGCAACACCCGGCGCGGCCGCGTAGGGCATGATATCGCCCACACGCTGGAGACAAGCTGCATTCAGGGTATTGTACAGCGCGGTGGCCGCATCCGCCGCCTGATGCCCAGGGAATGTCTGCGGCTGCAGGGCTTTGAAGATGCACAGATCGACAAGATCCTCGCCATCAATTCAGATGCTCAGGTATATAAGCAGGCGGGCAACAGCGTCACCGTCAATGTGATCGAAGCCATTGGCCGCCGCATCAGGGCAGCGGATGAGGAACTGAAAGCGGGTGCTGCGGCATGATCGGTATCAAAGATCAATGTTTCGGTGTGGAAGTGGAGATGACGGGGATTACCCGTGAGCAGGCGGCGCAGGCTTTGGCTGATTACTTTGGCACGGAACCGCGCCAGGGCTACGACTACTATGGGAGCTGGTATGTGCCGGATACAGAGGGCAAGGAATGGCGCTTCATGAGCGATTCCAGTCTCAGACTGGAAAAGAAAACGGATACCGGATATGAACATACCTCCAATAATGATTATTCCGTGGAAATGGTGTCGCCCAAGTTGACCTATGCGGAGCTGCCCAAGTTTCAGGAATGTGTTCGCCGGGTCAGAAAAGCGGGCGCAAAGGTAAACGCATCCTGCGGCCTTCATGTTCATGTGGATGCATCCAACCACAATCGCCAGAGTCTGAAAAACCTCCTTGGGATCATGTATTCCAAGGAGGATATTCTGTTCAAGGCGCTGAATGTGAATCCGAACCGGGTGACGCAATACTGCCAAAAGGTGCGGGAACCCATGCTGCGTATGGCTCGGCAGCTCTCCTCCGATGAAACCAAGGACCTGACGCAGCTGGAGAGCATCTGGTACGAGGGGAATGTCAGCAGCAGAGAACATTATAACTGGACGCGATACTATGCCCTGAATCTGCACTCCGTGTTTTACCGCGGCACCGTGGAGTGGCGCTGTTTCAACTCCACCCTCCATGCAGGACGGGCCGCCGCATACATCAATCTGTGTCTTGCTATGTCCGCCCAGGCCATCGCCCAGCGCAGCACTGTTATGCGTAAGACCCAGAGCGACAACGAACTGTTCACCTTCCGGGTGTGGCTGGTGCGGCTGGGCCTGAACGGCCCTGAGTTCAAAAATACCCGCGATCACCTGCTGGCCAATCTGGACGGTGACCGGGCATGGCGCTATGACAAGGACTGCTACGAGTCCAGCAGAAAAAAGAAGAAAAATCGAGAAGCTGAGAGGTGACGCCATTGAAGATACGCATTGAAGAAACCACCTATGAGGGTACCGCCGCGGAGATCATGGACCGGCTTCGGCTGGGTACCTTTGACCCCACGGAGTTTCCGGACACAGAAAGCTACATCTGGCAGCTCAGAGCCAACTTCATCCGCATGACGGGCCGGGACTGTATTCTGCCGGATAACGGCGTGGAGGCGCAGGCACGGGCCATGTTCGCGGAACTGGCAAAGATCGGCGCGCTGGAGGTTCTGGAAGATGGCTGAGAAAAAGGAACGACTGTATTTTGCCTACGGCAGCAACATCAATCTGGAGCAAATGGCTCAGCGCTGCCCGGATGCCGAAGTAGCAGGCCCGGTGGTGCTGGAAGATTATGAACTGCTGTTTCGCGGAAACCGCGCAGAATGCGGTGTTGCTACTATTGAGCCGCTGCCCGGCAGCCAGGTCCACGGCCTGCTGTGGAAGCTGACGCCGGAGTGCGAACGATCTCTGGACTTTTATGAAGGCTATCCCCGGTTGTATGGAAAAGAAGATGTCACGGTACGGGCGGCCGATGGCCGGGAGCTGTCTGTCATGGCCTACATTATGACCGGCGAGATGTGGAGGGACCCGGCCATCCCGTCGCAGATTTACTACGATGGCATCATGGACGGCTATCGTCAGAACGGCCTGCCGGTAAAGGAACTGGAATCGGCACTGAAAAATGCGCATGACGAGGTGCGGCAGGACAGGCTGTTTGAGCGTATGCAGCAGCAGGACCTGTTCAGCAGAAAGCCGCCTGTCAGAAAGAAGGGCCGGGATGAGCGATAACACCCTCACCATCCTCGTGGTGGAGCCAATGAAGCCGCCCTATGTAAAGCAGATCCCGGATGACCTGCAGGCCATGCAAAAGCTGGTTGGCGGCGATATCGACGCCACATATCCATTTCTGGACCCTGTCGCTGTTGTCTTTAACGGTGAGGGAAAACTAAATGGCCTGCCGCCTAACCGTTTCCTGCGCACGGAGGACGGAAAACCCTGCGATATTGTCTGCGGCACATTTTTCCTCGCCGGTCTTGGCAAAGAAAACTTTGTATCTCTTACCACGGAACAGATCGACCACTATCGGCAGATGTACAGCCGGGAGATGATCTTGGCAATTCCACAAAAAGAGAAAGGAAAAACGGAACATGAAAGATAAATGCATTCTGACCGCGGAGTCTGTCACGGAGGGCCATCCGGACAAACTCTGCGATACCATTGCGGACGCCGTTCTGGATGCCTGTCTGGAACATGACTCGTCCGCCCGTGTGGCCTGTGAGGTCATGGCGACAGCTGGCAAGATCATCGTTGCTGGCGAGATCACGGCGAAGGAACTGCCGGATATTCCGAGCATTGTTCGTGATACGGTGCAGCGGGTCGGCTATACCTGCGATTTTGATGTGGAGGTGCGTGTTCACGAACAGAGCGCGGATATCGCCGGAGCGGTTGATGGCTGTTTGGGAAACGGCCATATGGGGCCGGTTTTGCAACCGAATGGTGTCTCCGCGCACCCGAATGGGAACAGTTCACTGGCTGCCGGGGACCAGGGTATCATGTATGGCTATGCCTGCAGCGAAACGGATTCCTTCCTGCCCATGCCTCTGGTACTGGCGCACCGCATCACAGCGATGCTGACCTGTGCGCGGGTCATGGGCTTCATCGACGGCCTGCAGCCGGACGGAAAGGCGCAGGTGTCCGTGGAATATGCCTTTGGCCTGCCGTGCCGTGTAGCCGCGGTGGTTGTCTCCTGTCAGCATGACGAGCAGAAGGATCTGTCCCGTCTGCGGGATGAAGTCATGGAATATGTGATCACACCCGCCCTGCGGGATTTCCCGGCAGATGAGAATACGGAGATCCTCATCAATCCCTCCGGCCGCTTTGTGCTGGGTGGCTTTGAAGCCGACACCGGCCTGACAGGGCGAAAACTGATGGTGGACACCTACGGCGGTCTCGCGCCCCATGGCGGCGGCGCACTGTCCGGCAAGGACGGAACCAAGGTGGATCGCAGCGGGGCATATATGGCACGGTACATCGCCAAGAACATCGTGGCCGCAGGGCTGGCGGAGAAATGCACCGTCAGTCTTGCTTACGTCATTGGCAAAGCGGAGCCGGTGGCCGTGGATGTGGACACTCACCTCACCGGCGAGTACCCGGACGATGTAATCAGTCAGGCTGTGCGCCGGCACTTCGATCTGACGCCCAGTGGCATCATCCGCACGCTGCGTTTGGATCATCCCATTTTTGCAAAAGCATGTAATTACGGCCATTTCACCAGATCCGGTATGCCTTGGGAGCGGACGAACCAGACGGACGCGCTGGCTCAGATCTGCGTCATGCTGGACATGGGAGCCTCGGCGCGTTGAAGCATGTAGCATCCTGTTCCTTTGGAAAAGACAGCATCGCCACTGTCCTGCTGGCTCTGACCCTCAATGAACCGCTGGACGAAGTGGTGTACTGCGAAGTCATGTTTGACCGGGACACCTCCGGCGAGGTTCCGGAGCATCGGAACTTTATCTACGAAACCGCGATTCCGGCCTTTGAAAAGCTGGGTGTAAAAACAAAAGTGCTGCGCGCGGAGAAAACCTATGTGGACCTGTTTACCGGAAAGATCACCCGCGGGCCGAAGAAGGGCCTGCTCCGTTCCTTTCCCATCTGCGGACGGTGTGCTATCCAGCGGGACTGCAAGCTGAAACCCATCCTGCGGTATCAGAAAAGCCTGCCGCCGGATACGGTCCAGTACATCGGCATCGCAAAAGATGAGCCGGAGCTTCTGGCCAGACTGGGAGGGAACCAGGTGTCCCTCCTGGATAAGTACGACTATACGGAATCTGATGCAAAGCAGCTCTGCCGACAGGCTGAACCGCTACCCGTCAAGAGGACAGTGAAAAAGTATAAAAATTCCCCGGCCAGCAGTTCATTTCTGCTGGCCACTTTTTATGCGGCGAGGCACAACTTATGCTTTTCCAATGGCGTCA
>NZ_JBBHLB010000018.1:0-73415 GCF_037572415.1 Flavonifractor porci | reverse complement strand
GAGTATGTGAAGATCCCCCAGATGGAAGAGGCCATCAAGTATATCTCCATGAAGCTGGACGAGAACGAGCGCTCCAACACCATCCGTCTGATGAAGGTGAAGGATATGCTCCTCAAGGAGGCCATCGAGGAGAAGCGGGAGACCGACGCCAGAGCCGTAGAGGCTTTCGGAGCCCGACTGGAAAACGTGTAAGCACAATCAGCGGACGCGATAAGGACAAGGCGGGGACATGATGGATGGATTTTTCAGAATTAGCGCCCGTGGCAGTACCGTAAAACGGGAAGTAATAGGGGGCGTGACTACATTTTTTGCCATGGCTTATATTATCCTTGTTAACCCCAATACCCTGTGTGCCAACATGGGTACACAATCGGCCCCCTACTTTCCAGCTATGCCAGAGGATTTGTGGGGGCCAGTACTGGTAGCTACTTGTGTGTCGGCAGCCATTGGCTGTTTCCTCACCGGAATGCTGGCTAACGCGCCCTTTGCCCAGGCTCCCGGTATGGGATTGAACGCCTTTTTTACATACACCGTTTGCCTGGGAATGGGTTACACCTGGCAGGAGGGCCTGGCAATTGTTTTTCTCAGCGGGCTGATCTTTTTGGCTATTACACTCTCTCCTCTGCGCGAGAAACTGATTCATTCCATTCCGGACTGTCTTAAACACGCCATTTGCGCAGGAATTGGATTATTTATTGCATATATTGGCCTGTTAAACGTAGGACTTGTCTCTATGACTGATTCCGTTCCGGCCCTCTGCCTGTCCACATTCGTGGACGGGCAGAGGGTATGGAATACCCAAGGTCTGCTTACTTTGGCCGGATTGCTGCTTACCGCCATACTAGTATCGTTTCGAATCAAAGGAGCAGTGGTCATCGGCATTATTACTACTACTTTACTGGGCTTGCCCATGGGAGTAACGCAGTTACCTGAACACATGACCATGGAGCAAATCACCTTGGCACCCGTCTTTATGCAATTGGATCTAGGAGGAGTGCTTTCCAAAGGATTACTGCCCCTATTGACCGCTGTAATCAGCTTTGCTATCGTAGATTGCTTTGACACGGTAGGAGCCTTGGTAGGCTTGTCTGCTCATGCAGGCTTTGACGATGGCCAAAAGCAGAGCAGCCGCGTTCTTATCGCAGACGCTATGGCTACCTGTTGCGGGGCCTGTATCGGAACCTCCACTGTTACCACATTTGCAGAATCCTCCGCCGGTATTACTGAGGGAGCACGTACCGGATTAAGTTCCTTGGTGGTAGGAGTTCTTTTCCTGGCTTCGGTATTTTTAGCTCCTTTGGCAGGAACTATCCCAGCCGCTGCTACGGCTCCCTCTCTTATCATCGTGGGTGTTTTGACAATGCGCAGTGTGTCTCTCATAGCATGGGAAGACATGGAGTGTTCCATACCCGCTTTTCTTACCATTGCAATGATACCCTTTAGTTATTCCATCTCCGATGGGATTGCCTTTGGTTTCGTTAGTTTTAGCCTGCTTAAACTGATTTGAGGCAAAGGCAGAGAGGTTCCCGCTCTTATGTATGCAATTTCCTTATTATTTGTCCTCAGATATTTGTTAGGTAATTTAAATCTGGGGTAAGCTAGCATATTATCCTTGCTCTTCAAGTAATTTCCCTAAAAAACACAAGTTGTTTTGATGCATAGAAAAGCAAATATCGTTATAGTTGGCTTCAAAAATGAAGTAACAAAAGAATTATTGGAAACTGCTTAAGAGCATTATTTCTCTAAAGCAGTAACGATTCTATTACAAAAATATATGCGGTCGCAAAGGCCGGAGCAAACTGAGTCTTTTAACACTCAGCTTGCTCCGGCCTTTTTTTAATTTTTAATGCGGACAAAATTTGTCCGCATTAACATGTAAAGTTTGGACATGGAGGTGAGTGTGTGAGTGCCAATGAGCGGCGCAAGCAGATCTTAGACCTTCTTTGTCAGCGTCGAAGGGATACCGTACAAAACCTGGCTACAGAGTTTGGGGTTTGCGAACGGACAATCCGCAGAGATATTGAAGAACTCACACTTACCTACCCTCTTGAGACAGTCCGTGGCCGATATGGCGGCGGAGTAAGAATGGCTGACTGGTACTTTCAGGACCGACCAAAGCTATCGCCTAAACAGACGACTTTGCTCAAACGCTTGGCAGTTGGACTGCACGGCGAGGACCTGGACGAAATGAACCAGATCCTGGCCCGTTTCGCTTCCTGAAGGAGCGCCTACTGCTCCACGGCACCTTGAAAAGTTCATACCAGCAGTACGGAGAACCACCTGAACAGTTGAGCGTCATGCAGCGCGCGCCATGACACCCAGAGCAGATGCCCTGGGCCGAGCGAGAACGCCACCTGCATGGGGCGCTATGGCACGCGCTTTTGCATAGACGCTGTTTGGGTACACAATGAGACACCTCGCTTGGCCTGCGCATAAGACAGGCGGCGCTGCCCTAGAGTTGAAAGCAGTAGAGACTCCAGGTAAAAGCCCGTGCGGCTTCTTGCCGGAAGCCGATCCGTACTGTTCCCCATCGTCGGGGGGCGAGCTGCAAATACGACGAGAACAAACAGCAAAACAACTCACTTATTCAATAGGAGATTTTACAGATGATTAGTTATCATAACAGGCAGGTCGCACATCATGAGATCGACCATATCTTTCAGGATCTCTTCCCAAGCCATGGCATGACGGCCCGGCCCAGCCAAATCGAGTTGAGCCACAAGATGCTGGACGCCATGACCCACAGCAAGATCGCTTTAAGCGACGCAGGAACGGGAATCGGCAAGACCTACGCCTATCTGGTGGCTGGTGTTTCTTTTTCTCGCGCGTTGATCCGGGAGAACATCCCTTTCCAGCCCATCCTCATTTCCACCTCCAGCATCGCCCTGCAAACGGCGGTAAAGGAGGAATACATCCCGTTCCTCTCCTCTGTTCTTTTGGAGGATAAGCTGATCCAGACCCCCATCCGGGCGGTCATTCGCAAAGGAAAAAGCCACTATGTCTGTGATGAGCGTCTGATGCGCCGCCTGCGGCAGGTAGACCTGGAACGAAAAAATCCGCTGGCCGCACAGGCACTCCTCTCCCTGCGGGATCATTTGGACGCAGACCAAGTCCCTCATCTCAGTCAGTACGACCGAAATCAGGTGTGTGTCCCCACGATTTGTGATTGCCGCAGGGATGGCTGCCGGTACCTCTGCTATATGGAAGCCTGCAACTCTGGCCGCTATCTGTTTCAGATCTGTAACCACAATCTGCTGTTGGCAGACGCCATCCGCCGTGGCAGCGGTCACCGCCCCATCCTGCCGGACGTTGGCGCTCTAATCATTGATGAAGCACACAAGCTGCCTGAGACTGCCCGACAGATGTTTGGCGTTACCCTGGCAGCCAAGGACATCCGCACGCTGATCCGCACCCTACGGGCGGAACGATATCTGCTGGCATCGGAATCCCTGGCTGATATGGCATCGGCGCTTTTGAAGCTCATGTCTCTGCCCCCTGATGGTGACCGCCCTTTTTCGGACTATGTCCGACACATGATAGGACCGGCCCGAACCCTGGCTACCATCCAGAGGCAGCTCGGCGGGGTACTGACACCAACCGCCAGAAAGGAATTGGATCAGATATCCTCCGCAGTCCATCTGTTTTTGGAGGAACGCTCTGACCTGGTATTCTACACTGCGGCGGATGACGATGGCGGCACATTGCTGTGCGCCTCCATCTCCGACCTGACCGCCCAGCTCCAAGCAACACTCTGGTCACAGCCCCAGCCTGTCCTCCTTACTTCCGGAACATTGGCCATAGGCAAGGACTTTTGTCGTTTTAAAGAGGAGGCTGGCCTCACCGACAACGCTCGGGTGGAGGAATCTGTTTCGCCCTCTCCCTTTGATTACCGGAAAAACTGCCTGCTGTATTTTCCTGCTATGCCGCCCAGGCAGCACGAAGTAGACTACTTTGACAAGCTGGCTGAAGAGATCCGCACACTGCTGATCGCGGCCCACGGCCATGCGTTGGTACTGTTTACTTCTTATGCAGGCATGTCCGCTGTGAAGGATCGTTTGAAGCAACAGCCCCTTCCGTTTCCACTGTTTACCATGGGACGGAACGCCCCGCACACTATGGCCCAGTTCAAGGCGGCACCTGGAAGTGTCCTGTTTGCCACCGGTGCTGCCTGGGAGGGCTTTGACTTTCCCGGAGACTGTGTCTCTTTATTGGTCATCCCAAGACTGCCTTTCCAGTATCCGGACGCTCTGCAAGAAAAAAAGCGTGAGATATATCCAGACCTTCGTTCTTTCATCCGGACCGTGGCTGTGCCGGAGATGCAGATCAGACTCAAGCAAGGGTTCGGACGAGCCATCCGCTTGGAGACTGACACCTGTGCCATCGCCATTTTGGATGAACGAGCCGCCAAGGGCAGCCGTTACTTCCGGGATGTTCAATCCGCGCTGCCCGAAATACCTATCACTAGCAGCATCTATGCGGTAGAACGATTTATCCGGCGAGTCAAGGATGAGAGCTACTTTGAGGAGGCTGCGTGATGGAGATCCGAAACGAACTGCGTTACCTGTTATCGGTGGGCCTGTGGGAACGGATGGCGGCTGACGGCCTGCTGACCAAAGAAGAACTGGCCAGGGCCAAACGGCTGTCCGTGGAGCGATACCGGCCCGGAACTGTTTGGGAATAGTGCTGGCTATTCCCGCAGGGGTGTGGTATGGTTTCCTTGCCAAAAAAGATGGAAGGAGGCGAATGAGAAATGGCTGAAGTACAAGTAATTCCACCCAAGGCAGCGAGACCAGACACCCTGCGGGTAGCAGCCTACTGCCGGGTCAGTTCTGACTCGGCAGACCAGCTCCATTCCTACGCTGCCCAGATCCGGGCCTATACGCAGGCGATCAACGCCCACGATGGCTGGGATTTGGTGGACATCTACGCAGATGAGGGCCTGACCGGCATGCGGATGGATAAGCGGGAGGACTTCAACCGCCTGATGGCAGACTGCCGGAAGGGCAAGATCGATAAGATCGTGGTCAAGTCCATCTCCCGATTTGCCCGAAATACCCGCGACTGTCTCGCCACCCTGCGGGAACTTTCCGCGCTGGGTGTGACCGTCAAATTTGAAAAAGAGAATATCGACACTGGAACGCTCACCTCAGAACTGATGGTGAGCGTTTCCGCTTCTCTGGCCCAGGAGGAATCCATCTCCATCTCCAAAAACCAACGTATGAGCTATCAGCGCCGCATGGAGCGCGGGGAGTTTATTACCTGCTCCGCACCATTTGGATACCAAATCGTTGATGGTAAGAATCTTGCAATCGTAGAGGACCAGGCAGAGATCGCAAAGTGGATCTTTGCAGCCTATCTAAAAGGATATAGCTCCGAGTGGATCGCCCGGGAGTTAAGTAAGAATGGGCCTGCCCCCCTTCATGGTGGACAAAAATGGCATCAGCAGACCATTCGAAAGATCTTAACAAACGAGAAATACATTGGGGATGCCCTCTGTCAGAAAACCTACACAACCAACACATTTCCATATTGCAGGAAAGACAACCATGGCGAAGCGGACCAATATTATGTAGAACACACCCACCCTGCCATCATCAGCTATGAGGACTTTCAAAAAGTTCAGGAACTGCTGAAACGGCGGGCAGAGCGACAGTCGATTCCACATGATCAGACCCCGCTTGCTCGGAAGATCATCTGTGGGCAGTGTGGGACGCTGTACATGCGGAGAATTTCGAAAGCTGGATACGTCTCCTGGGTATGTCGCAAGCATGACAGAAAAGCCGCCGACTGCCCCAACGGACGGATCAGCGAGGACAGCATCCATACGGCATTCCTCCGGATGTATCGCAAGCTCCGCACCCATGACGGCATCGTGCTGGCACCTGTGCTGAGGCAAATGGAGACTTTGTCAGATGCCCTGCATCGCGGCAACCCGGCCATGCTGGCGGTCAACACAGCCATCGCCACGGCATCCGAGCAGAGTTACCACCTCACAAAGCTGCACACGGCAGGTCTCCTGGACAAGGCTGCCTTATCCACAAAGCAGGCGGAACTCAACGCCAAGCTGACAGAACTGCGCCGGGAGAGGCGAAAGCTGCTTTGCAATGAGGATATTGATGAACAGGTGGATGCACTTCGCCTAACGATCGATACCATCCGAAATGGTCCGGAGACTCTGTCCAGCTTTGACGAAGCCCTGTTTACCAAGCTGGTGGAACGAATGGTTGTAGATACTCAGTGCACCATCCGCTTTCAACTATATGGCGGGTTTGAATTCCAAGAAACACTGGAGGCGTAGGCGATGACAAATCGGAAAATATTGTATGGCTACCAGATCGTACACGGCGATCTGGTCATCCAGGAGGAGGAACGCCTCACTGTTCAAAATGTATTTACCACCTATCTGGCCGGGTTATCCTATCAGGCACTGGCAGACCGAATGAATGCGGACAACATCCCTTTCTCTCAGGAATCGCCACTGTGGAACAAGCACAAAATCAAGCGAATGCTGGAAAATCCTCGTTATGCCGGGGAAAATGGATACCCATCCATCATTGACCAAGATACCTTCCAGCAAGTGCAGGAAAAGATCTCAGAAAAGACAAGTGGGAAGTTTCCACGCCGGACGGAATCGGATGGCTTATGGCAAAAGCTGCGAAGCGGATGCTGTCAGACGCGCCTGCTCCGAACCGGAGGGCCAATCGGGCATACCGGAAACGTCCATCTGAAATGTTCTGCCTGCAGAAACGCATTTGTTGTCAGGAAGGAGGAATTGCTTGCGCAGACGGCACGGCAGCTTGCGACACATGAAAAGTCCGTATGTAAGCCATACGCGCCCTCTGCGGAGGCCGTTCGTCTAGCCAACGCCATTAACCGGGCGTTGGAACAGCCAGGAGACGGTAAGGAGGCTCTCTCCCACATCCTGCAAGGGGCAGCTGCCCGGTATGCCTGCTGTGATGATGGTGTGGATATGGCTGTAAGCCAAACGCAGCCCGACCAAATCGACTGGGAACGCTTCGAACGAACGGTCTCCCATATCATAATCGGAACAGATAACGTAATCACCGTACACTTCTGATTAGGAACAGAAAGGACAGCAAAATGGAACAATTATCACTGGAACGCACCGTCCACCGTATTCCGGCATCACGGTCCAATGTAGTAAGCAACAAGACGAGGCTCCACGGCAGGCAGCGGGTGGCGGCTTACTGCCGGGTCAGCACCGACAGTGAGGAGCAGATCAACAGCTACACCGCCCAGAAAGCCTACTACACCCAGAAAATTGAGGAGTCCCCAGATTGGGAACTGGCCGGGATCTTTGCGGACGAGGGGATCACCGGGACCAGCATGAAAAAGCGCAAAGAGTTCAACCGGATGATCACCGCCTGCAAGCGGGGCGGGATCGACCTCATCCTGACAAAATCCCTCTCCCGCTTCGCACGAAATACAGTGGACTGCCTGGAGACGGTACGGATGCTGAAAGCGAGAGGAATCGGGGTCATCTTCGAAATAGAGAACATCAACACCCTTACAGAATCCAGCGAGTTCCTCATCACCCTGTTCAGCGGATTTGCCCAAGCCGAGAGTGAATCACTCAGCGTCAATATCCAGCTGGGCATCCGGATGGCAATGAAAGAAGGAAAAGTCAACTTCCACTACAAGTCCATGTTGGGATACCAGCGGGGAGCGGACGGCAAGCCGGAGATCGTACCGGAGGAGGCCGAGGTGGTGCGGCGAATCTACCGCCGGTACCTGGAGGGCTGCAGTGAGGGCCAGATCCAGAGAGAACTTACCCAGAATGGGATCGCCACCGCAAAGGGTGTCAAGGCATGGTCCCATCAGATCGTGCATAACATCCTCACCAACGAAAAGTATGTAGGGGACGCCCTGCTGCAAAAGACCTTCACCACAGACTGCATCAGCAAGAAGGTCAAGAAGAATACCGGCGAGTTGCCGCAGTACTATATCAAAGACAACCACCCTGCCATCATTCCAAGGGACGTCTACCAGCGGGTACAGGAGGAGATGGCACGGCGGACCAGCAAGCGAAAGATTCTGCAGAAAAGCGGAAAAACAGAACAGGGCAAGTATTCCGCCAAGTATGCGCTCAGTGAGCGACTGGTCTGTGGGGAGTGTGGTTCCCCATATAATCGGTGTACCTGGGCCAGAAACGGCGTCAAACGGATCGTCTGGCGGTGCGTCTCCCGGTTGGAATTTGGGAAAAAATACTGCCATAACTCGCCTTCCATGGCGGAGGACAAGCTGCATACCGCAATTCTCATGGTACTTAACCGGGTAGTCGAAGCAAGCGATGGCCTACAGGATGAACTTGCAGAGACGCTCCGAATGGTATGTACCCCGGAAGGGGGCGGTAACAACCTGTCAGAATTGGAGCGCGAACTGGAAGCACTGACCGCACGGCAGAATACAATGTTGGATCAGGCTCTGGCCAATATGGATGACCTGACTATAACGGATCAACTCAAAGCTCTGCTGGAAGAAAAGCAGCACCTGCAGACACGGATCGATGCGGCGAAGAAGGAGGCAGCAAACCGAATCAACGAGGACTCACGTATGGCAGAGTACACAGCTTATCTGGAGGAACATCTCAATGGCTTCCCTCAATATGATGACGAGATCGTTCGCAAGATGATTGAACGGGTCACTGTAGTCGATGCGGAAACAATCCGGGTCAAGTTCCGATACAGCGATTTGGAGATTGAACAGACCGTGCGCTAGAATAAAAGCACGAAGGAATGGCTGTACTGACGCACTGCCATTCCTTCGTAACTATTTGCAGTTGGCTTTGTCAGTTATGTCGGTAAAGAAATCCGCGCCCAACGCACAGACTTCCTTTCATCCTGTTTAGATTACGATTTGCTTGGAGCTTCTGACCCAATTTCTAAAAGATCATTCCAGAGCGAGTCAATCTGAGCAGAATTAAATGTTATTTCAGCGCACAGCTTGTAAAGGCGTCGCTTGTAAACGGTCTCCTTGGCCGCGTATTGGCCCTGGATAAAACAGGCGGTACCGAAGCAGAACTTCACGGAAGAGATGTCCTCAGAAGGGACTGTGGTCAGTACACAGTCTTTTCGCAGTTTTCCTATCCTGCCCAATATGAAATCGGCCTGATAATCATTCCGGTTATAGCGGACGATAACCTCCTTTGTATGCGCAGAGAAAATCGCGCGGAGGATGTCATCGTTGAGCAATTCTGCCAAAAACGGTGCCTGAATAAAGATGCGTGGTGCCTTAAAAGCGGCGCAATGGTACAGAATATCCTGAAGTTCTCCGTCCAGCAGCGGGCGGTCGGCGTAATAGGCCGCTTCCAGTAAATCTGCCCAGTCACTCTGCACTCCACGGAGTTTGAACGCCGCAATCAAGTCGTGGGGCAGTTGTTCCTTCTCCGGGGAAGCGGCGCAAGGACGGTTTGGCGGAGAGAAGAGGTTCCAGGCACCCAAGTGTCGGCAGTTAAGCTGTTCCGCCAGCACATCTGCATAGGCTTGGATTCCAGACTGGAAGTGAAAGGCCAGGGAGTGATCCGCCTGATTTAGATATACGAAGCAGAACTCGCGCTGATAGGACAGTGTGTGGTAGGAGATATCAAGAATACGATACAGCTCAGCGCTCTCAGCAGTACTCTGGAATACCACATTGGCCAGACGGTTCTCTCGGTAAATTACCGCTAGCGTATCGAACTGACTGCGCAGAAATTCCAGATTGAGTGGATACTTCTCCAGAAGGTATGCCTGCCCGCGCGGCGGCTCCCGGTAGGTACCCAAGACAGGCGTATCCGAGACCTCACCGGTGATCTGGTTTACCGATATGCGGCTGAGCTGGCTGCGCAGGGTCTTGACCTTCTTCTGGCTCTCCAGCACCTTTTTCCCCAAATCGGTCAGGACAATGTCGCCACAGGAGACCGCGGCGAGCTGCTCACTGTCCAGCTGCGATACGATTTGTAGCATAATGCTTTCTGGCAGGCCGAACTGACCGGCAAGCTCGGGAAGGGATTTGGCACCGATGCGGATGGCAGTGAGGACACATTCCTGAACAAAGGAGAGCCCCTGGACACGCCGTTCCCAGACAGTCAAGCCGATTTCCTGGACAGGAATATAGACTGGAACCCGACAGATGAAATCATAGCCGGAAAGCTGCGGAGGAATGTATTTATCAACATTTTTTTGCCATTCAGACAGCATTTGTAAACTCCTTTATATCGATTTCCTGACAAAATTCGGGGTGCTCCTGCATATAGCTGATCACATAGGGAAAGCGGTTGCCGGGGATACGGGGATTGCGGAGAAACTTTCCGTCACCGACAATAATCAAGGCCCGTTTAGCGCGGGAGAAGGCAACATTTAGCCGTGCTTCCTCTTTCAAGAATCCGATACGCCGCTGATTACTGCTTCGGACGGTGGAGTAGATGATGATGTCACGCTGACTGCCCTGGAATGCATCTACGGTGTTGATATCGACTTCAATGTGGCTCAGTGGGATTTGCTTGAGGCGGTTCCGGATTAGGTCCAGCTGCGCCCGGTAGGGCGTGATGATGCCGATGGAATACTTCTCCCCTTGGGTGGAGATTTCTTGGTTCAACCTTTGCAAGCAGCTTTGGATCACAGTGACTTCCAGATGGTTGATGTATCCGCGTTGGTGCCCGACGGATTGTTCAAAGCGGGCGGAACCGGCATTGGAGGTGGTTAGCCAGGTGATGGCGCGGTTATTAAGCATGGGAAGGTTGGTAGTTCGCTCTGATGCCATAACGCCATTTTGCACTTTGCTATCGTAAAAAAGAAAGCTGATGAGATCGCCGATCGCTGGATGCATCCGGTACTGGGTGGAAAGCGTCTCTTTACAGCTGTCGGGCAGGATGTCAAACAGTTTCCCGAACCCGGTGTTTTGAAGCTCATCGATCTGGGAAGACTGGAAGCTGGCTTTGAGGGCATTCCGGTCAAAGACCGGTGGCAGCTGCTTGTGGTCACCCACTAAAATTGCCTTTCGTGCCCGAACCAAGGGAACCATGATTTCCGGCAGAGTTGCCTTTGCTGCTTCGTCTACAATCACATAGTCGAAGGTCGTGTCACGGACGCGGGGATCTGAAATGACGCCAATGCAGGTACCTACGATGATGGAAGCGTTTTTGATATAAAACTCTCCCAGCTCATTGCTCTCACTGATGCGTCGGATCCATTGTTCGGAAATCAGGCAGCTCTGTACGTAAGGATTGGTGCGGCTTTTCCCGTAAGTGTTTTCAAAGTCTGCGGCAACCCGTTCCAGACGTGCGCGCTCTGTTTCTTCCAGATTTGCAAGTTTCAGCTCTTCCAACACTTGTGCGTATTTACAGAATGGCTCCATGGGGATGTGCTGTTCCAATAAACGCTGGGCCAACCACGCTTTACAGTTTTCAACGCTTTCCTTCACCCATAGGGCCTGGCAGTGGTCCAATCCGAAACGTTCATTGATCTTGGGGTCAATATTTTCCTCGCGACCAATGCGGATGGTCGTATGTTCCAGATAGGCTGCAAGGTCTTCCAGTAGTTTATCCACGGCGGCATGAGATTGGGACACAATCAAAATTTTCTGATCCAGTGCAGGATTCCGTTGGTTTTCCCCCAGAATCTGCCGGATTACTTCCACCAGGACATTGGTTTTGCCGGTGCCTGGAGGCCCCTGGATCAAAGCAATATCCTCCGCTTCCAGCGCTTTCCGGACCGCGCGCTTCTGGGTAAAATCCAGCTGTTCATTATAGAAGCAGGGCATAGCCTTGAGCTGGAAATACCCGGGCTGCTCGGCACCCACAAAAATGCTCTTCAGATTGCCGCCGTTGACGGTCTCGGATCGGCGGAATTCCTCCAGTGCCGCCTCCTGGCGGCGGTACTGCTGGATCTCTTTGCGGTAATCCAAACAGATAGAACCATTGTTCGGCAGCCGGGGCTTCCTGGGTGCGGCCTTGATGGCCATCACGGCACCGTCCTCCCTGTATTCCCAGAAGGTGCCGACCTCTGCTAGAATTGGCTTCTTTTTTAAACGCCCACGCTGTTCAAAAATAAACAGGGTATCCTGGCTGAATGTCTCATCCGGCACGCTGTCCGGATCCAGCCGGAACAGGAACATCCCGTCTTCGTAGCGGACACTTGTGTAGCACAACCGGACAGTATTCTTAGACGCGTCTGCAATCATGGCTTGGATGAATTCCCGCCAGATACCGTACTGTGTATCGTATTCCCGGTCGATGTTTTTCTGCGAGTGGATATCCGCTTGGAAATCAGCAATCCGGTTGCTTAGGATCTGGCTGCAATTGTTGGGAAGAGGGGTGTTTGCGATTCTGTGTGAAAACAGGAATTGGAAATGCCCAGGAACCTCCATGGAAAAGCGCTTATGTTGCTCACGCTTGAAGGCATCCAGCCGGCGGAATGAGACCACCTGGAAAAAATCGTCCGACAAAACGCATTCCATGGAGATGCTGATGCCGTCAAAGCAATAGATGGAGGTCTGACCCTCGGCACGAAGACGAATCAAGCCGCCAGCAAACTGGGCGGGAAGAAAGCTGTCCAGCAACTCTAAATAGGGCATATCCCGTCGTACCAGGTTACGTCTTTTCAGATCGTCGAGCGCATTGGTGGGGACGGCGAAGAAGTACCGCTCGTCGCTACCGCAATACCGCTGGTAGAGCGGAGCCAAGGCCAGTTCGCAGTCATCAATGTTTTCATATCGGTCTGCCGGGGCAGGGGCGCACATCTTCAAAAGGACTTCCTTTAACTTTACATCGATGCCGCCAGCGGATTGGATGGCCGTGGGCATTTCAGCAGCCGTCGCTGGGACTTCACCTGTGAAAAGAAAATAAATGACAGCACCCAGCGAATAGATATCGCTGCGCTCTGTTGCATTTTCACTGTGAACAGTTACTTCCGGCGCGGAATAATTCTGGGTAGCAAACTGATATGTGGTTCCGTCCTGGAACATCCCGCGGATTTTTGCGATTCCGAAATCAATCAGCTTCAGCTCAAACGAGTCAGTAATGAGGATGTTGGAAGGATTGATATCCCGGTGAATCACGGAGTTTCGATGGGCGTGTTGGATGGCGTTGGTCAGCTGCTTTATCAGGTTGTACCGGATGGAGGCATTTGGGATTACGTCTAGCATCTGGGACAGGGGGCGCCCCTGAACATACTCCATGGAAATGATGCCTTCACTCCGGCCATCCGGAGTGGCCTGGATATCCGAGCGGAAGATACGGACAATGTTCTCGCAGGCCTTCAGTCGCGTCAGGGCCTGTGTTTCCTTCTGAAAAATAGCTCGGTAGATAGGGGCTTCCAGATTCTGGGCTCGCTTCACCACAAAGCGAAACCCTGCTTCATTTTCCACCAGCTCTACAATTGTTCCTGAGTCCTTCTGCTTGCTCAGCGTCTGAATCACTTTTTCCTCCATGAATTGTTCCTTTCTTACCTCAATAGATGGCCTAAATGCATGGTAACAGGATATTAAAAGTATAGCATAGCCAACAGATATCTGCAATTGTATACATAGCCGACAGGATATTTCGCAGAATAAAACTGTAAAACATCAAATTAACATAGGCAGATGTATCTTTTTCGGCAACAAAAGACACGTCGCCGCGGACGTCATATCGTTCGCGGCGACTTTTTAAAAGTCACCTCTCACTCATTTTGTCTCGGCTCCTCTCCAAATCGAACCTGCTGCGCTGGGCTTCGATTTGGTTTCGGGTGCAAACCTGCAAGCTGCGGCATCTATACTGTTTCGCTGTTCCAGCCCGTCGTAAGCGACATATCGCTTGCGACGAGCTTTTTCATTTCATTGCAAAGCTCATCGCGCGCTCATTTCGCTGCTCCTCGCTTCCAAACCGCAACCGCTGCACTGGGCCACAGTTGCGGTTTTTACCGCTTTATCAGAAAATTTTAATAATTTTTGTTTCAATATGTGGTATCATTTGCAAAAGTTAAAGTTCATTCAAGGAGGAGGAAAATGATTGCCAACCAGCTTACGCGCTCCGGGGACGCAGCGGATCACGGGATATCCTTAAACACACTGAAATACATTGCAATTTTGGCAATGACGATCGACCATATCGCCTTCGCATTTGTACCACTGGGCACGCCTCTGGCCATTCTTATGCATACCATTGGAAGAATAACAGGGCCCATTATGTTCTTTTCCGCCGTGGAGGGCTACCATCATACAAGCAATATCCGCAGATATGTCCTTCGCTTGGCTGTATTTGCAATCATCAGCTGGCTCCCGTTTTTGTATTTTAAGTACGGCGGCGACCTGTCGGGTGCTCCAGTTATGCGTCCAAATGTGATCTACACCATTCTTTTAGGCGTATTGGCCATACACATCCGCAGGAATACACATCTAAAAAATCCGGTCCTCAAAACACTTTTGATTTTGGCTCTGATCATTCTCTGTGTTCCGGCGGATTGGGGCTGTACAGGCATTATAATCATCCTTGTTTTGGATTACTTCTATACGAACTTTAAACACCAGGCATTTGCATACTGTATGGTAGTTCTGCTCAATATGGAGATACTTACCATGCTTACAAGTCCCTTCTTCTCCCTGTTTTATGACCACACTTTTTATATTGATACAGAATATTACTTATACTCGCTCCAAAATATCGGGGCATTCATTCCCATCATCCTGCTTTCTTTCTATAAAGGACAGCACGGGTCAAAAAGCAGCTTCTCAAAATGGTTTTTCTACATCTTTTACCCGCTTCACCTTTTGGTGCTGGGATTTCTGCAAACACTCTGAGAAAAATGCGGGAACAGCGCAGATGCTGTTCCCGCACAGTTTATAAAGAAATAAAATTTGTACCAGAAAAGTCCTTCGACGCACTGATCCCCCGGCGCTGATCGCGCCGGGGGATCTCAGTGATATGAAGTTAAACTGCCTTACACCTGGCTCAGGAAACGGAGGAAGGCCTCCTTCCCCTCCGGGGTACGGGCATAGACGCCGGCGTGCTCCAGCACCTTGGCAAACACCAGGCCGGTCTCGTGGTAGACCACGTCCAGGGCGTTGTCCGGGGTGACCCGGGCGGCAAAGCCCTCCGCCCAGCTTGCGTGGGATGCGGTCAGCGGGTCGGAGCGCAGGTCGCCGCCCTGAGCCAGCTTGTCCGCCACCGCCGCCAGCTCGGTCTTGAGCCGGGCGGGCAGTACCGCCAAACCCATGACCTCGATGAGGCCGATGTTCTCCTTCTTGATGTGGTGAAGCTCGGCGTGGGGATGGTAAACCCCCAGGGGGTGCTCCTCGGTGGTGATGTTGTTGCGCAGCACCAGGTCCAGCTCGTAGTCGCTCCCCCGCCGCCGGGCGATGGGGGTGATGGTGTTGTGGGGCTCCCCATCGGTCTCGGCATAGATGAAGGCGCTCTCATCAGTATAGCCCCGCCAGCTGGTCAGGATGCGGTCGGCCAGGTCGATGAGCCGCTGGGGATGGGCGCAGGTAAGGCGCACCACCGACATGGGCCACTTGACAATGCCGGCCTGCACATCCTCATAGCCCGGGAAGGTGAAGGGGATCTCCACCGGGGCCTTCTCCATGGCGAAGGTGTAGCGGCCGCCCTGGAAATGGTCGTGGGCCAGGATGGAACCGCCCACGATGGGCAGGTCGGCGTTGGAGCCCACAAAGTAGTGGGGGAACTGATCCACAAAGTCCAGCAGCTTGCCGAAGCAGGCCTTGTCGATCTTCATGGGGGTATGGACGCTGTTCAGGCAGATGCAGTGTTCATTGTAATACACATAGGGAGAATACTGCAAAAACCAGGGAGAACCGTTGATGGTGATGGGCACGATGCGGTGGTTCTGGCGGGCGGGATGGTTTACCCGTCCGGCATAACCCTCGTTCTCAGCACACAGCTGGCACCGGGGATAGGCGGAGGCGGGCAGATTGCGGGCCGCCGCGATGGCCTTGGGGTCCTTCTCCGGCTTGGACAGGTTAATGGTAATATCCAGCTCGCCGTACTCGGTATGGGCCTTCCACTGCACATCCCTGGCGATGCGGTCCCGGCGGATATAGTTGGTGTCCTGGCTGAATTTGTAGTACCAATCGGTGGCCGCCTTGGGGTCCTGCCGGTACAGGCCGTCGAAGGTCGCAATGACCTGGGCAGGCCGTGGCGTAAGGGCGCCCATGAGCCGGGTATCGAACAGGTCCCGGTAGGTGACGGTGTCCTCGGGCAGCATTCCCCGGGCGCAGGCGTCGTCGGTGAGGGCGCCCAGAATGGCAGGCAGCTCCTCCTCCCCCACTGGCCCCACCTCCGGCAGGGAGCAGCTGTCTAAGCGCAGGATGTCCAGCAGGGTGTTTACCGCCCAGATCCGCTCCTCGGGCTGGACAAGCCCTTTCTCCACGGCGTAGGACACTAGCTTGGCAATGGCCTGGTCACGCTCCATGCTCAGACCTCCTCAAAGCCGTTGGGATGGCTCTTGTGCCAGGCCCAGGCGGAGGCCACGATGGTATTCAGGTCGTTGTACTGGGGCTTCCAGCCCAGCACCTTTACCGCCTTCTCGGAGGAGGCGATGAGCTGAGCGGGATCGCCAGCCCGGCGGGGGGCCATCCTGGCAGGGATGGGGTGGCCGGTGACCGAGCGGGCCACGTCGATGACCTCCTGCACCGTAAAGCCCACACCATTGCCCAGGTTGAACACGTTGTTGTCCCCGCCCTTCATCAGGTAGTCCAGGGCCAGGATGTGGGCCTGGGCCAGGTCGGTGACATGGATGTAGTCCCGGATGCAGGTGCCGTCCTTGGTGGGATAGTCGTCGCCAAAGACGCTGACCGCCTCCCGCTGGCCCAGAGGCACCTGGAGGATGATGGGGATCAGGTGGGTCTCAGGGTCGTGGGCCTCGCCGATCTGGCCGGAGATGTGAGCGCCGCAGGCATTGAAGTAGCGCAGCGCCACATATTTCAGGCCGTGGGCCTTGGATACCCAGTTCATCATGTGCTCCATGGACAGCTTGGTCTCACCGTAGCAGTTGGTGGGCATGGTACGGTCGTCCTCCAGGATGGGCACCCGCTCCGGCTCGCCGTAGGTGGCGGCGGTGGAAGAGAATACGATCTTGTAAACGCCGTGGGCCACCATGGACTGGAGGAGCACCATAGTGCCGTGGAGGTTGTTGTCATAGTACTTCAGGGGATCGGACATGGACTCACCCACCTGGGAGGAGGCGGCAAAGTGGATGACGCCCTCGATGTTCTCGGCCTGGAACAGGGTGTCCAGGGCTCCCCGGTCCCGGATGTCCAGCTGATAGAATTTTGCCTTGGGGTGGACGGCGGCCTTGAAGCCGGTCTGCAGGTTGTCGGCCACCACCACGTCCCGGCCGGCGTCGATCAGTTCATATACCGTATGGGAGCCGATGTATCCGGCTCCGCCCAATACCAAAATCGCCATTGTTCAGACGCGCTCCTTTCACTTCACTGTATGCACTTGTTCAGGGCCAGAGAACGGTGCCGCCCACAGGGCGGATGGACAGCACATGACAGCTGCCCTCCCCCAGGCTGGCCTCCACCTGCTTGCGGAAGCTCTCCAGCAGATCCAGCGGCACAAAAGCCTGGATGGTACCGGCAAAGCCGCCGCCGTGGACACGGCAGGCGCCCCGGCCGGCCAGGGCCCGCTCCGCCACGGTGAGGGCCACCGCCATTGCCTGCTCCTTCACCGCGCCGATGGGGGTGATATCCTGGAGCAGATCCCAGGAGGAGCGGCCCGACTCATTCACCACCGCCAGGAAGGTATCCATATCTCCCTGCTCCAGGGCGTCGGCCTCCTGCTCCACTCGCTTATCATCGGCAAAGAAGTGGAGGGCACGGAGCACCGCCCGGTCCCCTACCGCCTTCCGCAGCCGGGGCAGCGCCTGGATGACCTGGTCCTCCTCCACCTCCCGCAGCACCTGCTTGCCAAAGTATGCGGCCACAGCCCCCATCTCCTGGGGCACCGCGGCGTACTCCGGCGTCAGATCGGCGTGACTGGCGCCCGAGTCGATGATACACAGAGCGTAGCCCAGGCCGGCCAGATCCACTGCCACCGTCCGCACCACAGGGGCGGCGGGGTCAGCAAAGTTGATAGCCACCGCACCACCCACAGAGGAGGCGGTCTGGTCCATCAGACCGCTGGGCTTACCAAAATAGATGTTCTCCGCCTTCTGGCCCATCTGGGCGATGGTCACCGGGTCCAGCTCGTCCCGGCAGAACAGATGGTTCTCGATCACACCCAGTAGCACCTCGCAGGCCGCCGAGGAGGACAGGCCGGAGCCGGGCAGCACGTCGGAAGCGGCATATATGTCAAAGCCGGCCACGGGATATCCCCGCCGGGCAGCCTGGGCCGCCATGCCCCGCACCAGGGATGCGGTGGACTCCTTCTCCTCCTCCCTGGGCTCCAGTGTGTCCAGGTTCACCTCCACCAAGGGCCAGCCCTCAGACTGGAAGCGGATGGTGTTGGTGCCATTGGGGGCGGCGCAGGCCAAAAAGTCCAGGTCCACCGCGCCGGCCAGCACCCGGCCGTGCTGGTGGTCGGTATGGTTGCCGCAGATCTCGGTGCGGCCCGGGGCGGAGCACAGGGTCACAGGTGTGTCCTCCCCCGCTCCAAAGGTCTTTTGGAACCCGTCCAGCAGGGCCGCCACCCGGGCCCGGCCGGCGGCAAGGTCGTGACACAGCAGACCCTTCAGCGCTCCGTCCAGCTCTCCTGCGTTCAATGCGTGACGCACAGCGCCCAGTTCTTGCATGGTTCTTCTCTCCTTTTGGGGCCCGGACAGGGCGGGTATCCCCCTCACCCTCCGGGCGGTTTGTTTCATCATAGCACATTCCGTCCCCAAAGCCAATCCCAACCGGGACGGACGTCCAGAGGAAAGCCGCTGCAAAGCAGAGCGGTCCCCCGCGTCTGCCTTGCAGCGGCTTCACGCTTTTCCTTGATGCAATTACTTCTTCTGCACGTACTTCAGGCAGTCCAGCATAACAGCCACAAGGATGATAATGCCGGAGAACACGAACTGCAGGTTGGTGTCGATGCCCAGAGTGGTCAGAGAATAGGTCAGGGCGGTGAAGATGAACACGCCCACCACACAGCCGGAGATCTTACCGATACCACCGGTGAAGGAGATGCCGCCCACCACGCAGGCCGCGATGGCGTCCATTTCCCAGCCCTGGCCGTAAGCGGCGGAGCCGGAACCGGTCATGCGCAGGCACTCCAGCCAGGAACCGAAGCCGTAGAGCACGCCGGCCAGGATGAAGGCGCCCACAGTGACCTTGAACACAGAGATACCGGAAACCGCAGCGGCCTCCGGATTGCCGCCCACGGCGTACAGGTTCTTACCGAAGGTGGTCTTGTTCCAGATAAACCACACCACGGCCACAGCAGCCACCGCCCACAGGATGATGGTGGGGAAGTTGTTGATGCGGGGGATGATCATCTTGGGAATGGTGGGATCAATGGCGCCGAAGGAGACGCCCTTGGTGGAGTAGGTCACCAGGCCGAAGATGACCAGCATATTGGCCATGGTGGAAATGAAGGGGTGCATCTTGAATTTCGCGGTAAAGAAGCCGGCGATGGTGGTGAAGATGGTGCACAGCACGATACAGACCACCAGGGCCAGGAACACCCGGACGATGACCGGCAGACTGGTAAAGTCAAAGATATGACCGAACACAGAGCCGGTGTTGATGCCCTGGTGCATTACGATGGTGGCTGCCGTCATGCCCATACCAACCATACGGCCGATGGACAGGTCGGTACCGGCCAGCAGGATCAGGCCGGCCACGCCCAGCGCCAGGAACATTCTGGGGGAGGCCTGCTGCAGGATGTTGAGGATGTTGTTCACCGTCAGCAGCTGCACGCTGGGTCCCTTCAGGATGGGGGTGATGATACAAAGGGCAATAAAGATGATGATGATGGCGATATACAGGCCGTTTCTCAGCAGGAAGTCCCGGCGGTTGAATGTGTACTTGTAGTTCTCCCACTTCTGGGCCATGGACTCGCCGAAGGTAAACTTACTCATCCGCAGCATATCGATCAGGTGGAACTTGTGATCGAAGGCGGCATGGCGGCGGTCCTTGATCTCCTGCAGGTCCTTGGCCCGCTTCATCTTGGCGTCAAACAGGCGGTTCTTATGGACGTATTTCTCGTCCTTGATCTCGTGGGGGTCGCTCAGCTTGGACACCGTCTCCTGGTGCTCCTTGTTGAGCTGCTCCACCGCCGCGGTGTAATTGGCCAGAGCCTGCTGCTTCTCCTCTTTGCAGCTGGCGGTGACCGCCTGATAATAATCAGTGTTAAAGTGTGCTTTCAGATAGGCCTCGGCATCGGCGATCAGCTTGGAGACCCGCTCTTTATTCTTGGCCTCCACCTCTTTGGCCTTTGCCAGCTCTGCCTGATACGCTTTCAGCTTGGCAGCCTTCTCCTGGGCCGTGTAGATCTTGTCCCGCTTCAGGCTGTCAATCTTATTCTGAATGTCAATGACTTTGTCAGTACCCTCCGCCCGCAGGGCATCGATCTGATCCTGGATCTTACCGACATACTCGTCAATAGGCTGACGCAGCTTTTCTTCCTGCTCAGCCGTCAAAATTTTCTCGTTATCTGCTACCATAAGCAATTTCTCCCACTATAATGTCGATCAGAGCATTCGCTGCACGGATGTTCTGTCCTCTCATCCTCCATTACAGGTACTTTGCACTCAAGCGCAAAAGTTCTTCCTGATTGGTCTCCTTGGTGTTTACAATACCGGACAGATGTCCGTTGGACATGACCCCGATCCGGTTGGTGATGCCCAGGATCTCGGGCATCTCGGAGGAGACCACAATGATGGTCTTTCCCCGCTTGGCCATTTGAATGATCAGCTCATAGATCTCATACTTGGCGCCCACGTCGATGCCGCGGGTAGGCTCGTCCATCATAAAGACCTGGGGCTCCCGCTCCAGCCACTTACCAAAGATGACCTTCTGCTGGTTACCGCCGGACAGACTGGTGATCATATCGTCCGGCCCCATGCACTTGGTGTGCATGACCTTGATCTCCTTGTTGGTGGCCTTCACCATTTTGGGTGTGGACAGGGCCACGCCGGACTTGTACTGCTTCAGGTTGGCAATGGTGGTATTAAAGGTGAGGTCGCACTTGAGGAACAGGCCGTTGGCCTTACGTTCCTCGGTGATCATGGCAAAGCCGTGTTCGATGGCCTCCTTGGCGCTGTTGAAATTCATCAGACGATCTTTGAAATAAACGCGCCCGGCGGCTCTGGTCCGCACGCCGAAGATGGTCTCCAGCAGCTCAGTACGGCCGGCACCCACCAGGCCATACAGGCCGAAGATCTCGCCCTCCCGGACATCAAAGGTGATGTCCTGCAGATGGGGGGCATACTTGGTGGACAGGTGCTGTACGGAGAGGATGGTATCTCCCGGCTGATTGTCCACCGGAGGGAAACGGCTCTCCAGAGAGCGGCCCACCATGGCGGTGATCAGCTCGTTCATGTTGGTTTCCTTGGTACTCTTGGTCATGACCAGGTTGCCATCCCGCAGGACCGAGATCTCATCGCAGATCTCAAAGATCTCGTCCATTTTGTGGGAGATGTAGATCAGGGCGATGCCCTGCTCCTTCAGCATCCGCATCATCTCAAAGAGTTTGTCCACCTCCTGCACGGTCAGAGAGGAAGTGGGTTCATCCAGCACGATCACCTGCGAATTATAGGAAATTGCTTTGGCAATCTCGCACATCTGCCGCTGCGAAACGGACATATTTCGCATGGGCTGGGTCAGATTGACGGTCATACCGAGCTTTCGGAACAGCTCGGACGCCTTTTTCTTCATCCCGCCTTCATCCACAATACCCGCGGAGTTGGTGGGGTAGCGCCCCAGGAACAGGTTGTCGATGACGTTCCGTTCCAGGCACTGATTCAACTCCTGGTGCACCATGGCGATCCCGTTCTCCAAGGCGTCCTTGGGGCCGGAAAAGCTGACCTCCTTACCATTCAGGAGGATCTTTCCTTCGTCCTTCTGATAGGTACCAAAGAGGCACTTCATCATGGTGGACTTGCCGGCGCCGTTCTCGCCCATAAGTCCCATGACCGTGCCCCGCTTTACATCCAGATTGATGTGATCGAGCACCCGGTTCCGGCCAAAGGATTTGCACATACCGCGGATTGACAGGACAATATCATCTTTCGCATCTGCCATTCTCGTTACTCCCGTTTAGCATATTAGCAGTTTCAGCGAAAAGTCTGATTCTGCCGGTTTTCACTAAAATGTGCTATTAGGGAGAATTCCTTCTCCCGAACGGAGAGTTCCTCCTCCCGTACGGAGAATTCCTTCTCCCTAATAGCAAGCGGTTTATTTTTTCTGATTCATGATTGGCCCTAGCGGCCCGCGCTCAATTACTGGCTCAGCAGGCCGGTGTAGGAAGCGGCGTTGTCGGTCTTCACCATGTTGATGGCGAAGGCGTCGTAGGCGCTGGGGTTGCCCAGACGGTTGGTGATGTTGGACTCAGTCTGACCGTCGCCGGCGATATACTCCACATTCAGGTTCAGCAGATCATCGTACTTCTGCAGCAGGGGCTGATAGGTGGAGCCCAGGAAGTTATCGGCGGAGTTGTAGATGTTCAGCCACACATTCTTGGTGGGGTGAGCAGTGGCGTCCAACTGCTTGGAAACGGGCTCATAGGTCACAGTGGAATCCAGGAAGTCCTTGTAGTTGTCAGCGGTGACAGCCACATTCAGAGCGTAGTAAGAACGGGTAGCCTCGTCATAATAGAACACGTCCTCGCTCAGCACGTTGCCGGCGTCGTCAGCGGTGCCGATACCGGTATCAACGTCCACATCGTCCAGGGCGTTGCGCAGCACACGCAGAGTCAGGTAAGCCTGCACGTCGGCGTGCTGGCTGATGGTGCCGCCGTAACCTTCCGCGATAGCGGCAACGGCGTCGGAGTTGGCGTCATAACCAAAGGTGGGAACGCTGTTCTCCTTGGACCAGGCGTTGAACATAGCCATACCCATACCGTCGTTGTTGGAGGCCACGATGTCGATCTGATCACCGAAGGAGGAGGCCCAGGTGCCGATGGCGTTGCCGGCGGTGGCGGCATCCCAGGTGGCGCCGGCGGAGTTCTTCATCTCCTGAGAGGCCAGCTCACGGACCGTATAAGTCTTGCCGTCAACCTCGATCTTGCCGTCCTGCACATAGGAGGAGGTGCCGTCCACGTTGGTGCCCACGGGGGTGCTGTCGATAGCGCCGTCCTTCTCCACAGCAGTACCCAGGGCCTTGCGGACGCCGCGGGTACGGGCGATGGAGTCGTTGTGGCCGATGTCGCCCACGGCCAGCACATAGCCGATGACGCCGTCGCCGTTCTTGTCGATCTCAGCGGCATGGGCTTTGATGTAATCCACGATCATGGTGCCCTGAAGCTCAGCGCCCTGGTTGGCGTCAAATCCCACATAGTAGGTATCCTCGTTGAAGCTCAGAGCGGTCATATCCAGCTCGCCGGTGGAGCTGTTGGAGGGCTGCCGGTTGAACCACACCAGGGGCTTATCCTTGTTGGCGACCTCGGCAGCAACATTGCCGCTGCCAGTCTGCTGGGAGCCGGAGGGCTGACCGGAGGGCTGGGTGTCGCCGCCGCCGCCGCAGGCAGCCAGGCTGAGCGCCATGGCAGCGGACAGGGACAGTGCAAGAACTCTCTTCTTCATAGCAATTCTCCTTTTTCCTTGGGTTTTGCGGGTTCTTCCTCACACGCCCGCTTTACACTTTATAATATTAGTGGAAGTCCTCTGGAAAAACAAGGTGAAATTTCACTGAAAGAAGGGTAAAAATTTATGGGAATAGAACAATCTACAAAAAATACACGGCCCAAAACTGTGCAAAGTGCTAACTCCAACGTTTTTCGAAGGCAAACAACGCTTTTTGACTGTCCATGGTAAAAAGATTGTCCCGGTCCACGATCTTTGTGGAGGTATCTACCGTTTGCTCCACGCCGCCCTGACCGGCCAGCAGCTTGTAGGCGCTCTCCACCCCCAGGTAGCCCATGGCATAGGGATTCTGTACAATAAGTGCGTCCACCGAGCCCTCCTGCAAGCCGTCGATGGTGACCACATTGGAGTCAAAGCCCACCAGGAACAGATCGTCCGCGCGTCCCCCCTCCTCCACTGCTCGGGCCGCACCTACACAGGTGGGCTCATTGAAGGCCAACAGCACATTGATCTCCGGGTATGCCTTCAACAGGGCGGCCGTATCCGTCTGGGCGTGGCCCGCCTCGGCCAGGGTATTGATGACAGAAACGATCTCCGCCCGGCCGCTCTCCAAAAACAGGTCGGTGGCTCCACGCTCCCGCTCCTGACCGTTGGCACTGCTGATGTCGTAATTGACCACCCCTACCTTCAGCGGACCCTCCACCCGGTCCAGGGCGGCCTGGGCCGCCATCTGTCCGGCAGCGTAGTTGTCCGTGCCGATGTAGGTACTCACCTGATCGGAATCCACATTGCTGTCGATAGCCACGATCCTGACTCCCTGCTGGGCAGCGCCGTCAATGGCAGCGGCGTTGTTTTCAAAATCAATGGCGGAAAACACGATGGCATCCGCACCGGCCTTCGCCGCGCCCTCCACCATCCGGTTCTGGGTCTCATAGTCCTCCTCGGTATCCGGCCCCACAATGGTAAGCTCCATATTGTACTCCGTGGCGGCCGCCTCCGCTCCAGCAAACACCGACAGCCAGAATTCCGTCTGGGTGGACTTGGCAACCAGCGTCACGGTATACCGCTCCCCGGTTCCTCCGCTTCCCCCGCAGCCGCCCAGCGTCATGCCAACCAGCACCGCCAGCAGCAGGGGGACATATCTATTTCGCCTCATAATCCCCCTCCTGTATCTTTGGCATCCGGATCTCCACACAGGTACCCACGTCGGGTTCGCTGCTGATGTGCAGCCCATACTGTTTTCCAAAGTAGATCTTCAGCCGGTCATTGACGTTTTTGATGCCGATTCCGGTGCGATCCTTGGGGCCATGCTGGAGAATGGCGCTTACCTGTTCCCGGCTCATGCCCACCCCGTTGTCCAGCACCCGGAAGAGGATGTCCTCTCCCTCCTGCCGCACCTGCACCCAGATGTGGCCCTCGTCCACCATCAGGTCCAGACCGTGGTTGATGGCATTTTCAATGATGGGTTGAAGGGTGATCTTGTTGCAGTAATACCCCAGGCAATGGGGGTCTACTTCAAATTCATAAGTAAATTGATTTTTGTAGCGGTACTTCTGGATCTGCAGATAGCTCTCGGCGTGCTCGATCTCCTTGGCGATGGGGATGAGCTCATGGCCCTTGCTGATGCTGATACGGAATAGCCGGGCCAGAGCGTGGACCATCTTCACAGCCTCGGTATTGCGGCCCTGCTCGCACATCCAGGCGATGGAATCCAGGGTATTATAAAGGAAGTGGGGATTGATCTGTGCCTGGAGGGCCTTCAGCTCTGTCTTGCGGAGATTGACCTCCTCCTCCCGCACGGTGGTCATCAGCCGCTGGATCCGCAGTACCATATGCTCAAAGGAATCGGACAGTTCCTGCACCTCCCGGGTACCTCCTACCGGATGATAGGCAAAATGATCTGCGTCGGTTTCAAAATCCTCCATGGCGGAGGCCAGCCCCCGCAGAGGACGGCCCAGCAGCCGGAACAGCAGCCAGCTGGTGAGCACCGCCGCCGCCAGCACCACCACCGCCAGCAGCAACGACAGATGGATCATATCCCGCACGCTGCGGTTGACCAGCTCATCCACATAGCTGACGCCCACCACCCGCCAGTCGCTGTCCGCCACGCCGGTCAGGCTGTAAATCACGGTATCATCGGCGTAAGAACCGTTCTTCAGGGCGGCCAACGCCGTGGTATTCTCCGTTTTAAGGCCGGCGTACAGCAGCTGTTGCTGGGGATGATAGACGATATTGCCCGCCTCATCCATCAAAAAGCAGTAACCACGCTGGCCGATGCTGATGTTGTTGATGTAGCTGGAGATGCTGGAAAAACTCAGGTCCAGAGAGACCCAGGCGGCCCCTCCCCCCTGCTCCAGCGGGGCAGTCATGGTCACCACCCAGGGGTAATAGCGCTCAAAAATGGTCTCCACATGGGGCGCTGTCATATAGGGGAACCGGGCGTTTCTGGCTTTCTCCAGATCAAAGGAGAGATTTTGACTGATCTTTTCCCTGGGTTTCCGTCCCAGAGACCAGCAGTTCGTCAGTTCCCCGCTGGGAGAATAGCTGGTGACCGCCACCACATCGGGCCGGAAGTTCAAAAAGGCGGTGAGCAGCCTGTCCCGGTTATCCGCACTCTCCAGCATGGACTGCTCCACCAACTCCATGGCCTGATCCATGTCCCGCAGGTAGTTGGCCACCGTGGTGGACACCTGGGACACCGCCTGACTGCTGCTGGTACGGGCGTTCTGTATCATGGCGTCCCGGTAGCGGTCCAGAAACAGCAGGATGCAGCAGCACAGGACGACCGTCACCACTCCCACCACCATGGCCACCAGTATGGTTGTGATCCGCAGGCCTTTCCGGGCAATCCCGCGCTTCCTCACGGCTCCTCACCCATCCTTTCCTGCTCCATTCTGCGGCGCATGGCGTTGGGTGATTCCCCACTATATTTTTTGAAGCAGTAGCTGAAATAGTGCTGGTCCGTGTAGCCGCATCGCTGGGAGATCTCCTGTACCTTCAGGCCGGAGGAAGTCAGCAGCTCCCGGGCGGCGTCCATACGCTTGCGGATCAGAATATTGATAAAGGTCTCACCGGTATACTTTTTGATGCAGGCGCTCAGGTGGTTGGGGCTGACGTCCAGCATCCCGCTGAGGGACACCAGGGACAGGTCGGCCTCCATATAGTGCTGGTCCAGGGCTTCCAGAGCCCGCTTGCACAGCAGTTCGCCTCCCTTGACGGCGGGCGCCAGGTCGCTGATGAACTGGGCGCCTCCCTCCGTCCGGTCCCCCTGACGCAGCGCCTCCATGGCCTCCCGGTAAGCGCCGTGCAGATCGGTCAGGGCCCTCACCATCCGGCTGACACCGATGCGGCATCGCTTGCCCAGCACCCGGTCCGCCATCTGGGGGATCTCGTCGGCCAGGATGTGAAGATACTCCTCAAAGTCCGACGCATTGCCCAGCAGTACCGATATCACCTTTCCAGAGGCGAAAAAGCTGACGCTGCGCAGATACTTGGCAGCCAGCCGATCCACCGACGCCACAAAGGAGCGTTCGGTACCGTTGCTGCCATCCTCATTGAGCAGGGTGGATACCATCACAGTATAGCCCGGCTTGTCGTCCACATCCCGCAGCAGGCCGCACTGCCGGGCATAGCCCTCCGCCTGGGTCTCCCCTTCCAGCTCGGCGTAGTCGTCCAGCACCAGAGGCATCAGCATGGCCGCCCGCAGGTCCGGTCCATCGGTACGGAGCCCGGTCTGCCGGAACATGGCATATTGGGCGTCGATCTTCTGCCGAATGGTACGCAGTTCCGCACCCAGCCCTTCCATGGTCAAAGGCTTGAGCATATAGCTGATGATGTTATACTGAATGGCCTGCTTGGCGTACTCAAAATCGTCATAGCCGCTGAGAAAGGCAATGTTGGTGGCAGGACGCACCTCCCGTACCTGACGGGCCAGCTCGATGCCCGAGATGAAAGGCATCCGGATATCGGTAAGCAGCAGGTCGGGAGCGTGCTTTTCCACCAGCTGGAGTGCGTCCAGTCCGTTGCTGGCGCTCCCCACCAGGCAAAAACCATAGTCCTGCCAGGGGATCATGGTACACACCGCTTCTCTCAGCTCATCCTCGTCGTCGGCCACGACCACGGTATACTGCGTCTTTGGGGCCATTGGGGCACCTATCCTTTCTGTCAGGAAGCCGGGCAGTTCGCTCCCTGTTCTTGGATTCAGCTAAAAACATTATACCAGATAGTTTGCCGACTCTCAACACCTCTTATGGCGTGCCCCTTCCCGACTCCTCCTCCATGACCCGGAAAAGCCGGACGGAGCCCAGCCCCAGCAAACACAGCGCCAGTCCGCTGGGCAGCAGCACCCAATAGGCCTCGCCGGCGCACCAGTCAAACAGCGCGCCGTACAGGATCTGTCCCAGAGGCTGGGCGCACAGGGACAGGGTAAAGACGCAGGACATGACCTTGCCCATCAGCCGCTCCGGCGTTCTGGCCTGGATCATGGAAATGGCATAGGTGGAAAAGACGCTGCATCCAAACTGACTGACCGCAAAGGCAAGCAGCAGCACCAGATACCGGCCCATAGGCTCCAGGGGCAGCAAGAAGGCGGCGCCCGCCGGGAAGAGGCACAGTCCAAAGCCGGTCAGAATACCTGCCAGTCCCCGCGGCCGCAGCCTGCCCGCCAGCAGGCCCACGCACAGCGCCCCGCCAATGGCCGCAGCCCCCATAACGCTCTCCGCCGCGGCGTAGAGCTGGGAGGACAGGCCCAGCACCGACCGCACCAAAAATGGAAAGCCTACCACTACTACCCCCGCCACAAATGTGCTGGCAAGAGCCGCCAGCAGCAGCAGTTTTAAAATATCGGGCTGTTCCCGATAGAGAAAGCGCGCGCTTTCCGCCAAATCCCGGCAAATGACCTCGCGTATCTCCATGGTATCCGTCTCCTTCCGGTACGGCAGTTGAATGAAGCGCTCCAGCAGGGCGGTCAGGCAGAAACAGCCAGCCGTCCCCCACAGCACCGGGAGCAACCCAAAGGCGGTATAACAGAAGCTTCCGGTAAAGGGGGCTGCCAGGCCTGCGATGGCCGATACCTGGTTGACCGCCGCATTCCCCCGCAGCAGAGCGTCTCCCGTCAGCATCTGAGGGATACAGGCCTGGACCGTGGGGGATTCAAACGCGCCCAGCACCGACAGGACCACCAGCAATCCGCCGATGACCACGATATCGTGGTCCAGGAGCAGCAGCAGCCCGGCTAACAGTACCGCTGTCCCTGACAAGGCGTCCAGCGCCACCATCACGGTCCGCCGGTTGGCCCGGTCGGCCAGAACGCCTCCCAGGGGAGAGAGCAGAATGGTGGGCAGCAGGCCCATGGACAGCAGGGCAGCAAAAACCGCCGCCGAGCCGGTCTGCTCCAGCACATACATGGAAAGGGCAAATTTCAGGGTATAATTACCCATCAGAGAACTGAGCTGCCCGAAAATCAGCAGCAGAAAGTTCCGGTTCCGCAGGTTTTCCTTTTGCATTTTATACCTTCCCTCTCCTCTCAAAGATTTTGGCCAGTCCTTTCTCCACGATGACATATGCTTCCATATCTTTGTCTCCTTTCATACCTTCATCTGGTATGTATTTATCCAAAGAAAAAGACTCTTTTACATACCTTCTGAATGAATGTATATATCCAATTAAAATTGCCCGAAGGCAATTTTAATCATACTCAGGGATACGCTGGAAAAATTCGTCCACCAGGGGCCGGATGGTATCGTCAAACAGGGGCAGGCCCATCTGCTCCAGCATCTCCCCGATGAAGGTGAACTTCCGCCGCATCTCCTCCCTGGTGGCCGGGAATACAGTGGGCAGCAGCCACAAGCTGGTAAGCAGCGGCAGCAGTTCCGCCAACTCCCGGGAATATTGGGTATGGATGGAGCCGTCCCGGTTCCCCTCCTCGATCAGTTCCTGGAAATAGGGGGTCAGGATGCGGCGGTTGGAATCGATCATCCCCACCAGTACTCTGGGGTTCCGGGTCAAGGGGATGGACTGGGCCGTCATGGTGGTGCGGGCCCCGTCCGCCTGGTTGAGCCGGATGGCCTCCCGCAGCTTCTCCAGCCCGTTGAGATCGCTCCGTCCCCGCACCGCCTCAAAGGGATTGTGCTCCAGAAACATCCGATCGCCCACCGCGTCCATGATCTCCTCCTTGGACTTGAAGTGGTGATAGACCGCCCCCTTGGTCAGCCCTCCCAGTTCGTCCACAATGTCCTGGATGGTGGTGCTTTCGTAGCCCTTCTCCAGAAAAAGGCGCTGGGCCGCGTCCAGAATCCGCTCCTCGGTGATCTCAGGATATTTGTTGCGAGCCATGGTGCCCCTCCTTTTACATACCGCTGGTATGTTTTATTATAACGGCTCACTCCCCTTTTTGTCAAGGCAGAAAACCGGGTGCGCCGAAGCGCACCCGGTTTTGTTCAAGGGACATGGCGTTTACAGGCCCTCTTCCACCACCTGGGCCTTGATGAGGTTGGTGGTGCCCGACTTGCCCAGAGGCACGCCGGCGGTGATGACCACCGTCTCGCCGGGCTTCACCACCCCTTCCTTCCGCGCCACATCCACAGCCAGGGAGAACATCCGGTCGGTGGAATCCACCTCGCCGGACAGGAAGGGATACACGCCCCAGGAGATGGCCAGCTGGCGGCGGGTAGATTCGCTCTGGGTGAGGGAAATGATGCCGCAGCCAGGCCGGAAGCGGGAGATCACCTTGGCGGTATAGCCCGACTTGGTGGGGGCCAGAATGGCGGTGGCCTTCAAATCCATAGCAGTCAGGCAGCAGGTATGGGTGATGGCATCGCTAATGCCGCTGATCTCAGGCAGCAGGTTGCGCTCCCGGAACCGTCCCCAGTAGTCGATGGCCTCCTCCGCGGCGGTGACGGTGGCCACCATGGTCTCCAGAGTCTCAATCGGATACTTGCCGGAGGCAGTCTCGCCGGAGAGCATGACGCAGGAGGTACCGTCGAACACGGCGTTGGCCACGTCGGACACCTCGGCACGGGTGGGCCGGGGATTACGGATCATGGAGTCCAGCATCTGGGTGGCGGTGATGACGGGCAGACCTTTCTGGGTGGCGGCCTTGATCATCTGTTTCTGGAGGACAGGCACCTCATGAGCGGGGATCTCCACCCCCAGGTCGCCCCGGGCCACCATGATGCCGTCGGAGGCGGCAAGAATGGCCTCGATGTTGTCCACACCCTCCCGGTTCTCGATCTTGGCGATGATGTGGACCTTGTCGCCCCCCTCATGCTTGTGGAGCTCGGCCCGGATATCCTCCACGTCGCTGGCCTTGCGGACAAAAGAGGCGGCGATGAAATCAAAGTCGTTTTCCACGGCAAATTTGATGTCGTCCCGGTCCTTGTCGGTGAGGGAAGGCAGGTGGATGGGCACGTCAGGGATGTTGATGGACTTATTGCTGGACAGGGGACCCCCGTTCTCCACCTCGCAGACAATGCCAGTGTCCTCGATGCGCTCCACCTTCAGCTCAATGAGGCCGTCATCCACCAGGATACGGCAGCCGGGTCCCACCTCGTTATGCAGGTTCTGATAGGTCACCGACACCTGGTTCTGGTCACCGGGCACATCATCGGTGTGGAGCACAAAGGTCTGCCCCCGCTCCAGGGTCACCGGACTGTTTTCAAAGGTCTTGACCCGGATCTCAGGGCCCTTGGTATCCAGAATGGTGGCCACCGGCGCGCCCAGTCCGTCCCGTACCCGCTTCAGTTTGGTAAGCTGGGCCAGATGGGTCTCATGGGTGCCGTGAGAAAAGTTAAAGCGGGCGGCGTTCATGCCCTTGAGAATCAGCTGGCGCAGGGTCTCCTCGTCGTCCACCGCCGGACCAAGGGTGCAGATGATTTTCGTCTTTCTCATGTCCTACCTCCATAACAGATGTGGTTCCTGTGGGGCCTAACCTAGCTGGCTATAGTTTACCTGATTTATCCTGTTTTGGAAAGAAGGATTTTTTATCCTACCATGTGGTATTTTTCACCGCTGCCCTACAGCGTTACACCGTTCTTGAAGATAGCGATCCCCCGTCGGCCCGCCTCCTCGCTTTTGGTGGGAGCGCCTCCGGCCGTGCGGAGCACCAGATGGAACAGCCGCCGCGCCGCGTGACCAATGCTCTCCCCTTCCGCCACGGTACCGGCATCAAAGTCGATCCACTGGGGCTTATGGGCGGCCAGCGCCTTGTTGCTGGAGATCTTCAGTGTGGGAGCGGGCGCCCCGAAGGGCGTGCCCCGTCCGGTGGTGAAGAGGATCAAGTGGGCTCCCGCCGCGCTGAGAGCAGTGGTGGAAACCAGGTCGTTGCCCGGACCCCACAGCAGATTCAATCCGGGCCGCACTACCTGACCGCCGTAGGGCACCACCCCCACGATGGGGGCGGTGCCTCCCTTCTGGACACAGCCGCAGGACTTGTCCTCCAGGGTAGTGATCCCCCCAGCCTTATTGCCGGGGGAGGGATTTTCGTAGACGTTCTCGCCGTGAGAGACAAAATAATCCCGGAATCCCTGGAGCATCTCCGCCGCCTGACGGAACACCCCTTCGTCGGCACAGCGGCCCAGCACCAGCTCCTCGGCACCAAACATCTCGGGCACCTCGGTGAGGATGGCGCTCCCTCCCCGGGCCACCAGCAGATCGCTGAACCGCCCCACCAGCGGGTTGGCGGTAATACCGGACAGGCCGTCGGAACCGCCGCACTTGAGGCCCACCACCAGCTTGCTCACCGGCACAGGCTGGCGCTGGAACTGAGCGGCATAGGCGGCACACTCCTCCAGCAAGGCCCGGCCTGCCGCCAGTTCGTCCTCCACCTGTTGGCACACCAGGAACTTCACCCGCTCCGAAGCCGGACCCAGATCCTCCATCAGCTGGCTGCATTGCAGGTTCTCGCATCCCAACCCCACCACCAGCACCGCCGCCGCATTGGGATGGCGGGCCAGTCCCGCCAGAATGGCCCGGGTGTTGGCGTGGTCCGTCCCCGTCTGGCTGCACCCATAGGGGTGGGGAAAGGCGTAAAGCCCCTCCACGCTCCCCCCCACCAGGTCCTGGTTGTCATCTGCCAGCTGGTTTGCGATTTCATTGACACAGCCCACGGTGGGCAGCACCCAGATCTCGTTGCGGGTTGCCGCCCGGCCATCGGGCCGCAGATAGCCCAGAAACTGCTCCGGCTCCTCCGGCTCCAGAGCCTGGGCCGCCGGGCGGTAGGAGAAGTGGGTGTGGGGGGACAAATTGGTGGTCATGTTGTGGGTGTGGACCCACCCGCCTGCCGGTACGGGATCGGTGACCCGTCCGATGGCGCAGCTATATTTGTACACCAGATCTCCCGGCTTCAGAGGCACAAGCGCCAGCTTATGGCCCTGCGGGATGGACTCTGCCGCTGTCAGAGTCCATCCGCCAACGCTTACCTGCTCCCCCGCCTCAACCGGGGACAGAGCCACCGCCACATTGTCTCCCATCTGAATCTGGATCAGCTTCATGTGCTTTCCTCCAGGCAGGCGGCGTATGCGGCCAGCACCCCATCGGCCCGAATTTTTACCATATCCACAGTTACCGCCGCCGCCAGACCGTCCACTGCCGTCAGGTCCATGCCCCACATCTGCTCGTGGCTCAGGATGGCCTGTACCAGTTCCCCGGCACTGTCCCCCCGGTGGGCCCAGCAAAACTCCAGCACCCACCGGTCATCGGAGACCGTGTAGGCTGTGCCGTCGCTCCGGCGACACAGCAGTCCCTGATTGGTCAATTCCTCCATGTGTCCGCAGTAGAACTGGATGGCTGCCGCCAGACTCATGGTGAGGCAGGGTGGCAGCTGTCCCGTCTGCTGCTGGTAGGCCAGCAGACTGGGAAGGTTGCGGGCCCGCCACTTGGATACGGTGTTGAGGCAGATGCTCAGCAGAGCGTGGTCCACAAAGGGGTTGTCGAACCGGTCCTCCACCGCTTTGGCAAACTGCTCCAGGTCAGTCCGGTCCAGCTCCAGGGTGGGGATGATCTCCCGGTAGAGCATTTGCTCCAGAAAGCCCCGCACCACCGGGTGGGCCATGCAGTCCCGAACGATATCGAAGCCCGCCAGGTAGGCCCCCGGCACAAAGCCGGTGTGGCCGCCATTGAGTATCCGCACCTTCCGGTGCTTGTAGGGGGTCACATCAGGCACCACCGGACAGTTGAGCCCGGCGGCACGGAAGGGCAGCTTGTCCGCCAGCCACTCCGGCCCCTGGATGACCCAGACGCCGAAGACCTCCCCTACATCCAGCAGGGGGTCGGCGTAGCCCAGCTCCGCCTCCAGTTCAGCCTGATCCGCCCGGTCCCGGATGCGGCCGGGCACGATGCGGTCTACCAGGGTGGAGCAGAAGGTACATCCCTTCAACCACTCCAGGAAGGCCTCCTCCAGTCCCCATTGGGCGGCGTGGCGCTCCACACAGTCCTGCAGGATCGTTCCGTTGTTGTCGATCAGTTCACAGGACAGGATCACAAGGCCCGGCTGTCCGGCCTGCCAGCGGCGGTAGAGCACCTGGGTCAGCTTGGCGGGAAAGGAGGCGGGAGGCTGATCCTCCAGCTTGCAGGCGGGGTCGTAGACGATGCCCGCCTCGGTGGTGTTGGACACGATGTACTCCAGCTCCGGGGAGGCAGCCACCTCCAGCATGGCCTGACAGTCCTCCCCTTCATAGGGGTTGAGGCAGCGGCTCACCACCGAGATCACCCGCCGCCGGTCCACCGGCTGGCCGTTTTCCCGTCCCCGCAGGCACAGGGTATACAGCCCCTGCTGGGCGTTGATCTCTTTTGCCAGGCCCTGGGGGATGGGCTGGACCAGCACACACTTACCGTTCCACCCCACCCGCTCGTTGGCCAGATCAAACCAGCAGTCAGCAAAGGCCCGCAGGAAGTTGCCCTCGCCGAACTGGAGCACCTTTTCCGGCGCCCGTTCCAGCACATAGCCGGTGTAGCCGCTCTCCTTCAGGACCTGATAATTCAATGTTTTCATCCCGACCCTCCTTTGAAACAGACAGCTGGACCAAATGGTCCAGCTGTCCATGCTTGTTCTGTTACCGCTGTACCCGACCGGAGCCGTCGCCGCCGGCCAGCTTCTCCACCTCGGCCACGGTGACCCGGTTGTAGTCTCCCTCCACCGAGTGCTTCAGGGCGGAGGCCGCCACAGCAAACTCGATGGCTTCCTGAGAGGACTTACCGGACAGCAGGGCGTAGATCAGCCCGGCGCCGAAAGAGTCGCCGCCGCCCACCCGGTCCACGATGCGGAGGTGGTACTCCTTGGAGAAGCAGCAATCCTTGCCGTCGTACAGCATTCCGGCCCAGTCGTTGTCGCTGGCGGAGATGGAGGTACGCAGGGTGATGGCCACCTTCTCAAAGCCGAACTTGTCCATCAGCTGCCTGGCCACGCTCTCATAGCCCGCCTTGTTCAGCTTGCCGCCATAGATATCGCTGCCCTCGGCCTCGATGCCGAACACATCCTTGGCGTCCTCCTCGTTGGAGATGCACACATTCACATAGCGGCACAGGTCGGTCATAGCCACCCGGGCCTGGTCCCGGGTCCACAGCTTGCCCCGATAATTCAGATCGCAGGAGATCTTGACGCCCCGGGCCTTGGCCGCCTCACAAGCCTGGCGGCACAGCTCCACCAGATTGGGGCCAAGGGCGGGGGTAATGCCGGTAAAATGGAACCAGTCGGCCCCCTCAAAAATGGCGTCCCAGTCGAAGTCGCCGGACCGGGCCTCGGCAATGGAGGAGTGGGCCCGGTCGTAAATGCACACGCTTCCCCGCTGGGAAGCTCCCTTCTCCAGGTAGTAAATACCTACCCGGTCGCCGCCCCGGACGATCTTGGAGGTATCCACTCCAAAGTACCGCAGGGAGTCCACGGCAGCCTGACCGATGGCGTGGGCGGGCAGCTTGGTGACATACACGCTGTCCAGACCGTAGTTGGCCAGGGAGACCGCCACATTGGCCTCGCCGCCGCCGAAGGTGGCCTGCATCTGGTCGTTCTGGAAGAAGCGGTAATAGCCGTTGGGGGCCAGGCGAAGCATCAGCTCGCCGAATGTAACAACTTTAGCCATTTCGTACCTCCTTGACGATGGCCACCGACTGCTGACACAGTGCGGTGATCTCGTCCCACTTGTGATTGTCGATGAGATCGGCGGTAACCATGTAGGAGCCGCCGCAGGCGCAGATCACGCTGCTGGACAGGTACTCCTTCAGGTTTTTCAGGGAGATGCCGCCGGTAGGCATGATCTTGAACATGGGGAAGGGGGCGCTCATGGCCTTGATCTTGCTGAGGCCGCCGGACTGCTCCGCAGGGAAGAACTTCAGTACCTCCAGCCCCAGCTTATTGGCAGTATGGTAGTCGGTGGGGGTGGTGCAGCCGGGGAACACGGGCACACCTTTGCTCTGGCAATAGGTAACGATATCCGGGTCCAGGCCGGGAGTAACGATGAATTTGGCCCCGGCCTCCAGAGCCTGGTCCACCTGATCGGTGGTAAGGACGGTACCCGCCCCCACCAGCATATCTGGGCAGGCTTCAGTCATAAGGCGGATGGCCTGGGCGGCTCCGGCGGCCCGGAAGGTAACCTCCGCCACCGGCACCCCGCCGGCGCACAGGGCATGAGCCAGCGGAGCGGCGTCCTCCTGGGGATGGTTAAGTTTGATGACCGGCACCACGCCGATCTCAGAAATGCGCTTGGAAATGGCGTCCATAGTTATGCCTCCTGTTTTCTTCACAAAGAAGGGGCGCGTCCGGCACGCGGCTTTCACCCCGGCCGGACGCGCCGCGCACTGTTATCTGTGGTCTTTTTCAATGGCCTCCCACAGGCCGTTGAGATAAGAAGCGCCCAGCGCCCGGTCGAACAGGCCGTAGCCCGCCCTTCCCTTCTCGTCCCAGATCATCCGGCCGTGATCGGGACGGACATAGAAGTCCATCCCCACGTCGTAGTAAGCCTTCATGATCTCATACAGGTCCAGGCTGCCATCGTCGGAGAAGTGAGCCGCCTCCTCGAACTGGCCGGGTCCGGTGAACTTGATGTTGCGGACGTGGGCGAAGGGGATGCGGCCCTGACTGCCGAACTCCTGCACCAGGGCAGGAATATCGTTGTTGGGGTTGGAGCCCAGGGACCCGGAACACAAGGTCAGGCAGTGATAAGGACTGTCTACCAGGTCCAGGATCTGTCGGATATCCGCTCCGCTGGTGTAAATCCGAGGCAGGCCGAAGATGTCCCAGGGTGGATCGTCGGGGTGGATGGCCATTTTCACGTCGTACTGCTCGCAGACGGGAATGATGGCTTTCAGGAAATAGGCCAGATTGTTGCGCAGGTCCTGGTGGGATACGCTGGCGTACTGGGCAAAGAGGGATTTGATCTCCGCCATGCGCTCAGGCTCCCAGCCCGCCATCTCAAACTCCCCCGCTCCCTGCTGAATCTGGTCGGCAAAGGCCTGGGGATCGGTGATGCGGTCAATGACCGCCTGGTCATAGGCCAGCACGGTGGCCCCATCAGGCCTGGGCTTGAACAGGTCGCTGCGGGTCCAGTCGAACACGGGCATAAAGTTGTAGCAGATCACCTTGACCCCCGCCCTGCCCAGACGGCGGATGGTCTCCTGATAGGCTTCGATGTACTGGTCCCGGCTGGGCAGGCCCAGCTTGATATCCTCATGGACATTGACGCTCTCAATGACCTCCATCTCCAGGCCCGCGTCATTGACTTCCCGCTTCAGGGCCTGGATACGCTCCTCCGGCCAGAGGGCGCCCGCGGGCATATCCATCAGGGAGGTGACCACACCGCTCATGTTGGGGATCTGCTTGATATAGCGCAGCGGGATAGGATCCATCTGGCTCCCATACCAGCGAAACGTCATCTTCATGACTATCTCTCTCCTTGTGCTCCGTCAGAGCGATAAATAATGCCGCAGGGCGGCACGCACCGCGCCCGGTCCGGCCAGCATGGCCCGGAAGGCCTCCTCCGCCTTCCGGCCCAGGTCGGACTGGTACAGGTCCACGCCGAAAATGGCGGCGTTGGACAGGATGGGTTTAAGCTGATCGGTACAGGACTCCGGCTGGCCCAGTGTGATTCCGGTCAGATAGGATTGCAGCTGAGCCGCCAGCGGATCGGGGCTCACCGGCATCTCCCTGCCCTGGTCGTTCACGCCCAGCAGGTACCGGCACCAGCCGGCAAACACCAGAGGGATGTACACCAGGCCGGACAGGTCCAGATCGGGCCGCTTTTCATACCGCTGCAGGGTTCCGCCGTAGCGGACAGGGATCTTCTGAGAACAGTCGGCGGCAATGCGCTGGGGGGTATCGGGTATGGCAGGATTGGGAAAACGCTTGTTCAGCACCTCGTCAATAAAGGCACGGGGGCTGAGGATGCCCGGGTCCTCCACCACCGGCAGGCTCTCGGCGGCAATATGCTCCACCAGGGCCTTCAGGTCGGCGTCTCCCATCTCAGCAGCAATGGAGGTGTAACCCAACAGGCAGCCGAACACCGCCAGAGCGGTATGCAGGGGATTGAGGCAGGTGCCTACCTTCATCTTCTCCGCCTTCTCCACAGTAGTCCGGTCAGTGAGGTATACCCCCGCCTGTTCCAGAGCTGGCCGCCCGTTGGGGAAGGTATCCTCCAGCACCAGGTACTCGGTAATCTCCGCGTTGACAAAGGGGGCAATGAGGGTGCCGGTATTGGTTTTGCTGATGGTCATATCCGCCAGGCCCAGGCCCTCCAGCTCCTGCTGTACCTTCTGGGAGGGATGGGGGGTAATCTTGTCGATCATGGACCAGGGGAAGGTCACTTTGCTTCTATCGGTCAGCCAGGTCAAGAAGTCCTGAGATACCAGACCGCGCTCCAGCCATCCGGCGGCGATGCGCTCCACCGCGTCCTGGAGCTTTTGGCCGTTCTGTGCGCAGTTGTCCATGCTCACCATGGCGATGGGGGCTCCCCCCGCCTGGAATCGCCGGTAGAGCAGGGCGGCGGCGATGGACATGGTGTGTCGGGGACAGTCGGGCCCGCTCTCCAGGTCCCGCTCCACCACCGGCTGCAAATCACCCTTCAGCCCGGTGAGGGCGTAGCCCTTCTCTGTAATGGTAAAGCTGGCCATTTGCAGGGTGGGAGCCTGGAATACCTTCACCAGCCTGTCCCAGTCGGGGCCCTGGCAGTCGGCCTTCAGGCCCCCGGCCACGCTGCCGATCACCTCCATCTGATTGGGGCGGTCGGCCGCCATGCGGACCAGCAGGCTCAGGCTGTCGTAAGGGGTATAGACATTGTCAATGATCTGAAAATCGAAGGACTCGGCGGCAATGATACCGGTATTGGCTCCGCCGGTATTCAAAAGGGTCTGCTGGGCGGCGGCCAGGAAGCCCCGGAAGATGTTGCCCGCGCCAAAATGGACCCAGGCTGGGCTCTCCCAGGTGCGCTTACGCACCGTCTGCACATGGTACCGGGGAAGGGCGATGCCCGCCGCCTCCCAGGCCGCGGTATCCCGCAGGCCCTGTGTATTCAAATGTAACATGAGTCATTGCCTCTCTTATTCAGGCTCTGGAATCAACCAGATGCTTGCCCAGCTTCTTCTCCAGCATTCCCTGCAGCTGCGTCAGGACGGTGCTGAAGATCAGGTACACCACGCCGGCCTCCACATAGAGCAGCAGGGGCTCAAAGGCGGTGGCATTGATGGTCTTGGCCGTCATCATAATCTCGGCCACGGTGATGGTGGACACCAGGGAGGTATCCTTCAGCAGGCTGATAAAGGAGTTGCCCAGGGAGGGTACCGCCACCAGGGCGGCCTGAGGAACGATGACCTTCCGCATGGTCTGTATTTTGTTCAGGCCCAGAGCCCGGCAGGCCTCAAACTGGCCCTTGGGGATGGAGCCCAAAGCAGCGCGGATCACTTCGGAGTTGTAGGCGCCCTGGCTGATGGTCAGGGCCAGGATGGCCGAGGGAATGGGAGCCAGCACAATACCCAGCGCCGGCAGGCCGAAAAAGATCACATAGATCTGAGTCAGCAGAGGCGTGCCGCGGATGACCCAGACGATGAACCAGGCAATACCCTTGAAGGGCTTGAAGTTGGACATCCGCATGAGGGCCAGCGCAAAAGCCAACACCAGGCCCAGGGCAAAGGATACCAACATCAGCGGCACGGAAATTGTAAGTCCAGCTTTGAACATGGGCCAGAAGGAACTGATAAACAGCTCAAGTAGCTTCATCGCAGCCCGCCTCCTTTTTTATCTGACCGGGGCGCCGCCCTGAGGGGGCGCCCCGGTCCATTGCTTAATGTTACTGATAGATGCTGGTGCTGTCAGCCACAGCCTGGCCAAAGTACTCAACAGTCAGGTCGTACAGGGTTCCGTCGTCAATCATCTCCTGGAGAATCTCGGAAACCTTATTGCACAGGTCCTGATCCTCCTTGCGGCACATGGCGGAGGACTGGATCATATACTCCTCGCCCTCCTTGGGCTCGTAGGTGTCAATGATCTTCACGTTCACGTCGGGGCGGCTCTGCATATACTCGTCCACGGCGGCCACGTTGTTGATGTGGGCGTCGGCACGGCCGGTATTCAGCATCTCCATAGCGCCGGTCAGGTCGGTGTCGGCGGTGGTGGCACCATACTCAGTGGCAATCTGGCCAGCCACAGAAGAGGGAGAGTTGGCGCACAGCTTGCCGCTCAGATCATCGAAGGAAGTGATCTCGGTGTTGTCGCCGTTGACCACCAGGCAGAAGGGGTTCTCAGCGTAGGCGATGGAGCAGGCATACTTTTCCTGACGCTCGGGCTTGGGGTTCACGCCGCAGATGACGATGTCCCAGCGGCCCGCGTCCAGACCGGCCATAACGGGGTCCCAGCTGTCGGAGATCTGGAACTCAGCTTCCACGCCCATGCGGGAGGCCACTTCCTTGGCTACTTCCACCTCGAAGCCGGTGAGCTCGCCGGTGCCGTCCTCGTTGTACACATAGGGGATCCAGTTGCCCTCGGCGCCGATGACCAGCTTGCCGGCGTCCAGGACACGCTGCAGGGAGCCGTCGCCCTCGGTCTGAGCCGGGGTAGTCTCGCCCTGAGCAGGGGTAGTCTCATTCTGAGCGGGGGTGTTGGCGCTGCCGCCGTTGCCGCCGCAGGCGGCCAGGGAAACGACCAGTGCAAGAGAGAGGACCGAGGGGATCAATCTTTTCAGCTTCATGATGTTCACCTTTCCTTACATTTGATTTTATTTACCGATGGGGCGCATCGGGAAATAACGCTCATGCCTCCAGGAACCGCTCCAGTACCCGGAGGTTTTTCCGGTCTGCCTCGAAGGGGTCGGAGAAATAGTGCTCATCCGCCACCTCCTGCACCAGATAGCCGGTATAGTTCCATTGGTTCATGGTTTGAATCTGTTGGGATAAGGAGGTGTTGCCGTCTCCCCAGATGTTGTGGAGCCAGGGGTCGCCGTCCAGAAAGTGCATATGGATCAAATCCTGACCGAAGGCCTGGAACCAATCCTCCAAGCTCTCCCCCGCCGCCCCGGTGGCAATGTTGTCCACCATCATTTTCAGGCTGGGATGATCTACCTCCCGGTACATCCGCACAGCTCGCTCCAGGTTGTAGACCAGGTTGCTCTCGTCGTCCCGCAGGGATTCCATCACCAGCTTCACCCCCAGGGATTGGGCCACCCTGCACAGACGGCAGAGGTGATCCCGGCACCGGTTCCACATGGTGTCCGAGTCCTCCCCCAGGTAACCCCAGCCAGAGTTGACCACCACTCGGTCGGCCCCCAGTTCAGCGGCCAGATGGATGGCGTTGGAGAAGTAACGAAAGGAGTATTCCAGCTGATCCCTGGCCTGGGCGGCGTACTGGTACTGATAGGCCATGCTGGGGGCGGTTATGGATACCACCCGCACACTGTGGTCCTTCAGCCTGCCTTTCAGCACCGATACGTCGTCATAGCCGGTGTGGTCCAGCCAGAAGTGGGAAGCCCCGCACCACAGCTCGATCTGGTGAAAGCCCAGTTTCTGCTGACAATCCAGGAAGTAGTCCAGAGAGAACCGGCGGTAGTGCTGGTTCATGTTCACCAGCTGGTCGCGTCGGATACCCTTCATGTCCTCCCCCCTGTTCTCAGCGCCGCCAGCGTCTGCCGCAGCGGGTAACCGGGCCTGTCCACATAGCGCTCGCCGGGCAGCAGCAGAGAGAGTTCTCCCCGGTAACCTGCCGCCTCCAGCTGTTCCAGATAGCGGCCCATGGGCAGGCATCCCTCCCCCCAGGCCCGCCAGCCGTGATAATTGCCGTCGCACAGCCGAACCAGATCGGTGCAGGTTCCCAGCCGGGCAAACCAGCCGGGGATATCGTCTCCCCACACGCTCATGGCGTTGGTATCCAGGCAGGCCCCCAGCCAGGGGCTGTCCACCCGGCGGATCATGCCCAGGATCTCCTCCGCTGGTCCCAGCACGGGGGACTGGGCAGCCAGAGGGGCGTCTGGACCCAGCACCGGCATGAGCAGCAGCTTCACTCCGGCTGCCGCCGCCGTGGGACACAGCCGGGTAAGCAACTCCGCCGCCTGGTCCAGCAGCCTGTCCCGTTCCAGGTCCCAGCAGGCCCCCTCCGCCCCCAGCACCACCCGGTCGCCCCCCAGGGAGGCCGCCAGCAGAATACAGCGTCGGTAATAGTCCAGAGTGGCCTGCCGCTGCATCCCCGCCGGGGCGGTGATGGAATAGCGATAGGGAGGCGGAGTAACCACCGCGGCCCGCAGGCCTCTCTCCTCCAGCATTCGCCGGAGGGCGGCGGCATCCCCCATCTCAGCATGGCTGCACCAGAAATGAGGAGCCTGGGGTACGAAGTCCAGGGCTGTCAGCCCAAGCTCCGCCAGGTCGTCCAGGCAGTCCTCCAGGGGCATATGGCTGTAGGTGCTGTTGGAACCCAGCAGCCCCCAGTTGTGTGTCATACTTACTTGATCTCGCCGGGATAGCCGTTCTCACACAGCTCGAACCACACATAGGCGAACTTCTCGCCCTCGGCGCACTCGCTGCCGTGGTGAGAGCCATGGGGGGTGTAGGTCACGTCGCCGCCCACCACATGGATCTTCTCGTCCTCGGCGGTGTAGGTGAAGGAAGCGCCGGGCAGCATGATGTACCACTGCTCCAGCTCGTTGTGGATGTGCTGGCCGATGTAGTTGGGGCCGGTGCCGAAGTTGGCGCCCATGGACAGGCGGCCCAGGTTACGGTGCTCGATGAGCATCATCTGCTGGATGTCGGCGCCGGTGAAGTCCTCCTTGTAATGCCAGGCCTGGGACACCCCCCGGAACCGGGGCAGAGTCAGGTGGGACTCCTTCAGGCAGGTCTTGTCGTAGTCGCTCAGCTCGGTGACGAAATGGACGATCTCCATATTTTCCTTGGCGTCGGCGGCGCAGTGGAAGGTAAACTGCTCCTTGTCGAAGTCAGGCACGAACACGGAGACCTCGGTGATGTTGAACACCCGGCGGGGGGTGACGATGTAGCCCTTGCCGGCGGTGATGAGAAACACCTGATTGTGCTCCTGACGGGAGAAGATCTCCGGGGTCAGGTCGGCGCCGGGCTGGATGGAGATGCGCTCCACCGTCGCGTCATGGTAAGCGCCCTCCAGGATGGGCACCCGGGACACGCCGTCCACATAGTTGTGCTTGACCTCAGCGCCTCTCGAAATCTGAACCAGAGCCATGGTACATTCCCCTTTTCATTAAAATAGATCATGTGTAGTGGATGAATATCTTACTTGATCTCGCCGGGATAGCCGTCGATGCACATCTCGAACCAGATGTAGTCGCAGGTCTTGTCCGCTTCCACCTTGCTGCCGTGCCAGAAGCCGGTGGGGGTGAAGGACAGGTCGCCGCCGGTCATCTTGACCTCTTCCCCGCCGGCGGTGTAGATAAACTCGGAGCCGGGCAGGGGGAAATACCACTGGGCCAGTTCGTTGTGGATATGCTGCCCGATCTCCACCGGGCCCTTGCCCCGGACGCAGCCCATGGACAGACGGCCCAGGTTGCGGTGCTCCAGCAGCATAATGGAGGTGGTGACGTCGTTATCCTTAAAGTCCTCGTCGTAGGTCCAGCCCTGAGAGATGCCGCGGAACCGGGGCAGCACCATGCGGGACTCCACCAGACAAGTCTTGTCGTAGTCGCTCAGCTCGGTGATGATGTGCAGGTACTCCAGAGGCTGCTTGCTGTCGGCGGAGCAGGTGATGGTGAAGTGCTCGGTATCAAATTCAGGGACGAACACACCGGGCTCCACAATGTTCCAGGCCTGACGGGGGGTGGTCACATAGCCCTTACCCTTGGTGAAGATGAACAGCTGATTGTGCTCCTTCACAGAGTAGATGTCAGGGGTCACGGAGCAGCCGGGCTGCAGGGCACAGTGGGCGAAGTGGGCCTGATCAAACTCCCCTTCCAGCACCGGCACCTTGGCAAAGCCGTTGACAAAGTCGTACTTCACATCACTGTAACGAGCTACCTTGATCTGAGACATGGTTCGTTTCCTCCTTAATATAATGAAGATCAGAGCATTTTGCTTAAGAACTCCTGAAGCCGCTTATTTTTGGGGTGGCTGAAGAACTCCTCGGGCTCGCTGTCCTCCACGATGTAGCCCCCGTCAATGAAGATGACACGGTCGGCGGCCTCACGGGCAAAGCCCATCTCGTGGGTGACCACCAGCATGGTCATACCCTCCGCCGCCAGCTTCTTCATCACGTCCAGCACCTCGCCTACCATCTCAGGGTCCAGAGCGGAGGTGGGCTCGTCGAAGAGCATGACCTCCGGCTTCATGGCCAGAGCCCGGGCAATGGCGATGCGCTGCTGCTGACCGCCGGAGAGCTGGTTGGGGTAGGCGTCCTTCTTGTCCTCCAGGCCCACGGTCTTGAGCAGCGCCATGGCCTGCTCCCGGCTGGTCTGCTTGTCCTGTCCCTTGACCATGGTGGGGGCCAGCATGATGTTGTCCAGCACCGTCAGGTGGGGAAACAGGTTGAACTGCTGGAACACCATGCCCATACCGAGCAGGACCTTGGTGGCCGTCTTGGCATCGGCGCTGACCAGATCCACGTCGTGGTAGAGGATCTGTCCGCCGGAGGGCTTCTCCAGCAGGTTGAGGCAGCGCAGGAAGGTGGACTTGCCGCAGCCGGAGGGTCCTACGATGGCCACCACCTCACCGGGCTGGATCTCAATGTCGATGCCCTTGAGCACCTCATGGTTCTTGAAACTCTTCTTCAACCCCTTGACGCTGATCATACTCATAGCTTCTCCGCCCCCCGTAAATGATACTGTTCCAAGCCAAAATAACGAATGCTGTTGCGGTAACAGATGTCGGCCGTCATGCCCTCCAGTGCCGCCCGGTCGTCGGGCAACTGTCCGCTCTCTACCCAGCCGCCCAGCAGCTCACACAGGATGCGCCGGAAGTATTCGTGCCGGGTATAGGAGAGGAAGCTGCGGGAATCGGTAAGCATCCCCACAAAGTTCCCCAGCAGGCCGTTGGCCGCCAGGGCCTTCATCTGGGCCTCCATGCCGCCCTTATTGTCGTTGAACCACCAGGCCGCGCCGTGCTGCATCTTCCCGGCCACACCCGGTCCCTGGAAGCAGCCCATCAGGGTGATGAGCCCCGCGTTGTCGTTGGGGGCCAGAGAATAGAGGATGGTCTTGGGCAGGGCCCCCCCCTCCTCCAGGGTGCTGAGGAAGGCGGCCAGATCGGGCAGGTTTACCCCCGGCCCGATGCTGTCATATCCGGTATCCGGCCCCAGAAGCCGGTACATCTTAATATTGTTGTTGCGCTGGGCGGCGAAGTGAAGCTGCATGGCCCACGCCCGTTTGGCGTAGCCCCGGCCAAAGAAGAGGAGCAGGGCCGTCTTGTACTTCCACTTCTCTTCCCCGGTCACCTCTTCCCCGGCCAGCCGCCGTTTCAGGATGGCGTCCAGTTCTTCCGTGCCAGCGGGCCGATAGCAGATGTTGTCCAGTCCGTGGTCGGCCACCCGGCAGCCGTTGGTATGGAAGAAGTCCATCCGATTCTCCAGCGCCCCCAGCAGGCTGTCCCAGCCGTCGATCTTCACATCGGCCGTCTGGCCCAGCCGCTCCAAGTAGGCGGCAAACTCCGACTTCTCCAGGTTCACCGCCTGATCGGGCCGGAAGGCGGGCAGCACACGGGTCTCCAGGGTGGGATCGGCGGCCATTTTAGCGTGCCACTCCAGGCTGTCCGCCGGGTCGTCGGTGGTACACAGCAGGGTCACATTGGATTTTTTCAGGATATCCCGGACGGACATCCCATCCCCGATCACCTTACAGCAGTGGTCCCACACCTCTTTGGCGCTGGCCCCGGTCAGATGGCCGTCATACTGGAAGTAGCGACGCAGTTCCAGGTGGCTCCAATGATAGAGCGGATTGCCCGGCGCGCGCTCCAGGGCGTTAGCCCAGGCCTGGAACTTTTCAAAGGGATCGGCATCACCGGTCACCAGTCGTTCCTCCGTCCCGTTGGCCCGCATCAACCTCCATTTATAATGGTCCCCTTCCAGCCAAAGCTGGGTCAGATTGTGAAAAATCCGGTTTTCGGCAATTTCCTGGGGACTGACGTGACAGTGATAATCCAGGATGGGCATCTGCTCCGCCACTGTGTGGTACAGCGCCCTGGCTGTATCAGTGGTCAGCAGAAAATCTTCGTCCAAAAAGGGCTTCACCCTGCTCATATCCTTCCCTCCCATAGCTCGGTCCGGGCTGATATCCAGCTGATATATTGCTGATATATTTTACGGTTTGAAGATATCACAGTTTATTCGACATGTCAACCCATAAACCGACGATTCTGCCAAAGAAATTCATTTTCATTTTCCCCTTCTTGTGATAATATGACAACAGTGAGTTCTAAAAATGTCCTAAAATTGCCCATCATCGACCAGATCTCCTCTCCCTTTTTCCCGAAATAATGTAACTTATCCTAACTCAAAACGATTTCCCCAACCTCTTGACGGACCCTTCCAAGGCTGGTATACTGCAAGCGGATGATATATTACATGAATGTACAGTTGATATATCAGTCGGATGGTTCTGATATGTCGCTGCGGAAGGAAGTTGCCTATGGCGCCCATCAATACCAAACGGGAGACCAGTCTTTCCAAGCTGGCATACGATCAAATCAAGTCCATGATCCTGCAAAAGGACCTTGCTCCCGGCCAATTTGTGAATGAGTCTCAGCTTCAGGAATCTCTGGGGCTGGGCCGGACACCGGTTCGGGAAGCTGTTCTGGCGCTGGCTCAGGACAATCTGGTGCAAATCCACCCCCGCAAAGGCATCGAGATCACCCGCCCCACCCCCAAGAGCATCCACGATATTTTTGAGATCCGCTCTCTGCTGGAGCCCATGATTCTCCGGCAGTGCTTCTACCAGGTGGATCTCCAGTGGGCTACCGATATGCGTGCCTTGCTGCTGGAGCACCAGGACGATGAAGCAGGTCAGGCCGGACAGACCGCTACTCCCCTCATTGATCTGGATAATAAATTTCATCTGGAGCTGGTGGATACGCTGCACAATCAGTATGCCTCCCAGCTGATGCGCAGTCTGGTGGACTATCTGAACCTGATCCGCATCACCGCATGGCGACCGATGCGCTATCAGGTGAGCAATCAGGAGCATATCGCCATCCTGGACGCCATCCTTCAGCAGCAGCAGGAGACCGCCTGCCAGCTGCTCACCGAGCACATTCAGCTCTCCTATCAGGAGGCCATCAATACGATGATGCACTCCTCCCTCTGACGTAAAAAAGCCGCGCCGGCTTCCCCGATGGAAGCCGGCGCGGCTTTTTTATTTGGAATTATTCTTCCACTTCTTCGTTGTCCTCATCGGGCTGCTGCTCCTTGATATAGGGGCGGAAGATCCGTTCCAGCAGAAACGCGTGCACGCAGGTCACAATGGTGGGCAGCAGCATGATCAGGACAGGCAGATTGGAACACACGATAACGGCGCCAAAGGCGATCACCGCCATCAGCACGGTGCTGGGCAGGTGTGCAATGGCCAGCTTACCACAGTTGGCCAACAGGCCGTTGACCTGAAAGGTAAACCGGGAGAGCACTGGAAAGAGGTAGCAGAGAAAGCCGATGGGCAGCAGCAGAAAGACCCGGTATGCAAAAAACAGCGTATAGCCCACATTGTCCGTCAGGGCCATCTGGTAGAGCACCTCATGGAGGATGACCAGCACCGCCATCAGCGGGACCACTACCAGACTGGTCAGAGCGCCTACCTTGAAGTTCGTCTTAAAAGTACGAAAAAACAGGGCCCAGCTGTTGCGCTCATCCCCCAGGATACAACGCACCACTGTATTATAGAGCGCGGCAGTGGCCGGTCCCAGCGTCACCAGAGGAATGGAGCACACCAGCCAAAACACGCTCAAAATCACCAGATCGGCTATCTTTTCCGTCAGGCGGTAGATGCCGTGCTCCGGGTTAAAGATTCCCATGGCAATGCCTCCCTGCAAAAGTCGATACCTGATTCTACTCTATTTTTCAAAAAGATGCAATTCCCAGCTTGTGGTCAACCGTCGATGTGGATGGGCACCCCGTTGACCTCCACTTCCCCTTCCGCCGGAATGAGGATGTACTTTTTCCCGTTGATGGAGCGGGTCTCCACCAGGGCGCTGTACTCCGGGGACACCTTGATGGTTACGTCGGGCATGGAGACCTGGACCTGCTTGGCGTCCACCAGATTCCGGGGACTGAGCCGGGTCTCCGCGCCAAAGCTGTCGTCGTAGCGGCTGTCAAAGGCGTTCACATGGCTCTCGGACACACCGCAGGACAGCAGCACACACTTTACAGCCCCCTTGGACACCATTAGAGGCTCCTCTTCTTTGTTTTCCTTGTGCTCCTCTACCAGCTCCCGCAGCTGGTCATGGACCGCCTGGACCACGTCGTAGCTGCACTCCTCCCCCAAAGTCTCTCCCAGAATAGACTGGAAGGTCTCCTTCTGGGCCTGGGCGGGCATAGGGATAGGGGAAGCAAATACCGCCTGGGCAAAATCCTCGTGATTCTCCCCCACATCTCGATTGTAGTACAGCGCGTCATAGAGGTTGGTGGTGCGGTCGTCAAAGGCGGGGAACAGGAAACCCACCTCCGGCGGAGACACCAGCCAGTCAGCCTGGCGATTATAGAAGCGGCTCTCCCGGGCCTGGAAGCTGAGGGCAGGCTTGGTTTGCTTCACCGGGCAGACGCTGCACAGGATGTAGGAATAGACCTCCTCGGAGGCGTCTTTCTGGGTCTCACCGTCTTTAGACCGGTAGGGTACGTCGTACCGGTCGTGAGCCAGCAGGATCAGATAGCTGCCTTCCAGGTCCAGGCTGTCGATGGCCTTCTGGAAAAAGGCCTGGACAGCCTCCTCATCCCCCAGTCCGGAATCCCGCAGGGCCATGAGCAGCTTGTGCTCCTCCCCCTCCGCCACCTGCTTGGTGGCAAAGCTGATGTCGATCAGGTTGCGGTCAATGCCACCGGAGAGGGTGCGGCGCAGAATGGCCAGCAGCTTCTCGCTCTCCTCCTCGCTCATCAGCGCCAGAGACTGGTTAAACTGAGAGACGATCTCCTTCTTTTCGTTGACGTAGCAGCCCCGCACATGGGTGATGGCACTCTTGTCCGCCTTGAACCGGCGGCGCAGCTCCCCTACTTCTTTTTCATTCATGGTCCTGGTCCTCCATTTCCGGGATAATGGTAGCCCACCTTATTGGGGGTCATCGGCGCTTTTGCGCCGCACGAGCGTTTGGGGCTGTCAGCCCAAAACCTCGGCGCAGGGGCAATTCACAGCGCAGCCGTTGGCGGCTTCGCTGCCTTACGGATGCGGCGTACCCCTTGCGGGTGCTTGCCCCGAGCATTTTTAATTTCCTGAGGTATCCAAAAAAGAAGGACACCCTTCACGGATGTCCTTCTTTTTTGGTGCGCGAGGCGGGACTTGAACCCGCACGTGCGTAATGCACACTAGAACCTGAATCTAGCGAGTCTGCCAATTCCACCACTCGCGCATATGGTGCGGATGACGGGACTCGAACCCGTACGGCCGTGGGCCACTAGCACCTCAAGCTAGCCAGTCTACCAGTTCCAGCACATCCGCAAAACACAGCCCCGTCAAAAGACTGCTCGGTTATTATAGCGCCCCGACCAGGCTTTGTCAACCATTATTTTTTCTTTCCCGGGAAATTATCGATTCTTCTCCCACTCCAGCAAAGCGGTGATCACATCATTGTACACCCGCTCCGGCTCCTCCCTGAAGCCTTTGGCCAGGCGCCGGGCCTGCTCCCGGGTACCGCAGAACAGTTCCAGAGTGAACAGGTTGCCCTTGTCGTCGTCCAGTTCCATCTTCACCGTACTGCCTCCCTCCGGCCGATCCTCCACATGGGCACGCACCTGGGCATTGCGCCGGAGGATGCCGTTGATCCGGGCCAGATTGACCCCACACTTCTGCTTGACGGTGTAGGGCAGGCTGCTCTCACAGGCCGCGCCGTTGGAGCGTCCTTTGTCGGTGATGGCGTACAGGTCGCCCTCCAGGACCAGGTGTCCGGTCTCCACCAATTCGGAAACCGCCTCGGCAAACTCGAAGTAGTCCACCCCGTCGTCGCACATGGTCAGGTCAGTAAGGGCGTGAAAGTCGATGGGAGACGCCACCCGTGCCATGATATAGAGGATCAGGAACTTAATATCCAGTTTGTCGTGGATGAAACCGTGACGTGCCATGGAGTTCTCCTTTCCGAAGCGCTTGCCGCTTACTAACCATTATACCCAAGCCCGGGTAAAATCACAAGTGTAATTTCCCGATCCCGGCCACCTTGACGGGAGCCTGTCCCACAGAGTATGATAAGGATACCACACCGCGGAGCCCCGGCCCCCACGGCGGGCGCCCAGCAAGAAAACGGAGGATACCGTCATGGGAAAAAAACTGCTGCCCCTGCTGCTTACGCTGCCCCTGCTGCTCTCCGCCTGCGGTGGGTCCCCAAAACCGGAGGACTCTCCCGCGCCGCCCACTTCCTCCGCCCCCGTGGTGGAAAGTGCTGACCCGTCCCCCTCTGCCACGCCTTATGACGGTCCTCTCAATCCGCTCACCGGACTGCCCATGAGCGAGGAGTGGGTCAACCGCCGTCCGGTGGCCATCATGCTCAACAACCTGAAGCAGGCCCTCCCCCAGCTGGGCCAGTCTCAGGCCGATATCATCTATGAGATCCCCGCCGAGGGCGGCATCACCCGCATGGTGGGCGTCTATCAGTCCCTGGATGGGGTGGGCACTATCGGCTCCGTCCGTTCCGCCCGTCCCTACTATCTGGAGGTTGCCCTGGGCCACGACGCTGTCTTTCTCCATGCCGGCGGCAGCGAGGACGCCTACAGCAAAATCAAGACCTGGGGCGTCACCGCCCTGGACGCGGTGCGGGGCCCCTATCTGGGCAGCACCGAAAACAGCAACCTGATGTGGCGTGACCCGGTGCGTAAGCAGAGCTACAGCCTGGAGCACACGGTGGTCACCACCGGCCAGTCCATCATGGACCGGCTGCCCACTTACAACATCCGCCTGGACCACAAGGATGGCTATACCTATGAGATGAACTTCGCTCAGGACGGCACTCCCGCCGACGGCGTGGACGCCACCCAGATCACCGTTCCCGTCTCCAGCTACAAGACCGGCCGCTTCGTCTACAATGAGGACACAGGTAAGTACGGGGTGGAGGAGTACGGCGCGGCCTACATAGACGGCAACACCCAGCAGCAGGTGGAGGTCACCAACGTGGTCATCCTCAAGACTGCCTGCCACAACACCGGCGACTATCTGGGCCACATCACCGTGGATCTGTCCAGCGGCGGCAAGGGCTACTTCGCCTGCGGCGGCAAGATCACCGAGCTGACCTGGAGCAAGCAGGCCCCCAGCGGCCAGTTCTATTATGAGGACTCTAACGGCAACCCCATTACCTTCGGCGTGGGCAACACCTATGTGTGCGTGGTCCCCACCGACTGCAATGTAAGCTTCTCCTGAACATAAAAGGACGCCGCGGCAGATTGCCGCGGCGTCCTTTTACAGTTGATCGGGATCGATCGTAATATCTTCTCCGGGCACCTTGGCCCAGTCGAAGTCCTTGGCCAGCTCCGCCGGGCGCACCGGCTCCGCCCTGTCCAGCTGCCCGGCCCAGAAGGCCAGCAGGCCGGTCAACTCCTCCGGCGTAAACCGCTGCCGCAGAGCCCCCATATCCAGATCCCGCTCCCGTTTGGACAGCCGCCTGCCATCGGGGGCCAGCAGCAGAGGAACGTGGCAGAACTCCGGCGGGGTCAGACCCAGCAGCTCGTAGAGATAAATCTGCCGGGGGGTGGAGTCCAGCAGGTCCCGCCCCCGTACCACCTGATTGATCTCCATGGCCCCATCGTCATACACCACCGCCAGCTGGTAGGCATACACCCCATCGGATCGGCGGACAATGAAGTCTCCGCAGTCTTTGAGCAGGTTTTCGGTATAGGTTCCTTGCAGTTTATCCGTAAAGCTAACATCCCTGTCAGGCACCATCAAACGCCAGGCAGGACAACGCTTTTCGCCCAATTCCGCCCGCTCCTTCTCTGTCAAGTGTCTGCACTTGCCGCTATAGATCACCTGTCCGTCGCTCCGGTGGGGCGCGGAGGCGGCCAGCCGCTCCGCCCGGGTGCAGAAGCAGGGGTAGATCAGTCCTCTTTCTTCCAGCTCCCGGAAGGCGTCTGCATACAATTCTGTGCGGTCACTCTGGGTATAGGGACCGTGGGGCCCTCCCGTCTGATAGCCCTCTTCCCAGTCCAGACCCAGCCACCGCAGATCGTCGGCCAGCTGATCGGCGTATTCCGCCCGGCACCGGTCCGGGTCCAGGTCCTCCATCCGCAGCACCATGGTCCCCCCGGCGGAGCGCACCGACCACCAGGCCAGCAGCCCGGAAAACAGGTTGCCCAGGTGCATCCGCCCGCTGGGACTGGGGGCAAACCGTCCCCGCAGCTTTCTCATGCCTCTCTCCCCTTTCTTTCTGTAGTGTACCACACCCGTGCCACCTTGACCATTGCAATCTAACAAAAAATGTGGTATGCTGATGAAAATTGAGTGTGCTCCGAGCGGAACCGCCTACGGGCTCAGCCTATGGCGTACCGCCAGGGTCGTTCTGGAAACGGCGCGGCCTTCCGTCTTTGAAAAGGAGTCTCTTTCACAGGGGGTATTGTACCCTTCTGTCCAGAGGTACCGGATCGGACGGTACCTCTTTTTTGTTTGGAGGAATACAACATGAAATTGATCGACACCCGTGATGCAGTGGGCCACGTGCTCTGCCACGACCTGACCCAAATCATTCGGGGCGTCACCAAGGACGCCCGGTTCCGCAAAGGCCATGTGGTCACCGAGGAGGATATCCCGGTGCTGCTGAGCATGGGCAAGGAGCACCTCTACGTGTGGGAGCGCCAGCCCGGGATGCTCCATGAGGACGAGGCCGCCCTCCGCCTTCAGGCCCTGTGCCAGAATGAGCATATGCACGGTACCGCTGTGAAGGAGGGCAAGATCGAGCTCATCGCTGACATCGACGGCCTGTTTCAGGTGGACGTGGAGCGGCTCAACGCCCTCAACGGCGAGGACGACATCATGATCGCCACCCGCCACACCAACACCGTCGTCCACAAGGGGGACAAGCTGGCGGGCACCCGTATCATCCCCCTGGTCATTGCCGAGGACAAGCTGCGGCAGGTGGAGGAGCGGGCCGGCACCGGCCCCATTCTCTCCCTCACCCCCTGGAAGCTGAAAACCTGCGGCCTCATTACCACCGGCAGCGAGGTAGCCAAGGGTCTTATTCAGGACACCTTTACCCCCGTCATCATTGACAAGCTGGCCGCCTACGGCATTGAGGTCACGGAGCACTGCCTCCCCGGCGACGACATGGCCGCCATCACCGCCGCCGCCCTGGACTACAAGGCCAAAGGGGTGGACATGATCCTGTGTACCGGCGGCATGAGTGTGGACCCGGACGACAAGACCCCCAAGGCCATCAAGGACACCGGCGCGGACATCGTGTCCTACGGCGCCCCGGTGCTGCCGGGGGCCATGTTCCTGCTGGGCTACTTTGCCGATGGTACCCCCATTATGGGCCTGCCCGGCTGTGTCATGTACGCCAAGGCCACCGTGTTCGACCTAGTACTCCCCCGCATCGCCGCCGGAGTCAAGGTGAGCCGTGCCGACCTGAAGGCCCTGGGTCACGGTGGCCTGTGCCTGGGCTGCCCGGAGTGCCACTATCCTATCTGCCCCTTTGGCAAGGGGTGCTGACCATGGACACCGATCTTTCTCTGGAGCAGGCGGTAGAGCGAATGACCCAGGGTTTGTCCCACCTGGGTACCGAGGTACTTCCTGCCTTTCAGGCCCTGGGCCGCACCCTGGCAGCAGACGTGGTTGCCCCCATGGATCAGCCCCCCTTTGACCGTTCCCCTCTGGACGGCTATGCCCTCCGCTCCGCCGATATTGCCGGGGCGGACCGGGACCATCCGGTCTGTCTGCCCGTGGCAGACACCCTGTATGCGGGAGATGAGGCAAAATCCCCTCTCTTGCCCGGGCAGGCCATCCGCATCATGACGGGAGCCATGCTGCCCCAAGGCTGTGACTGCGTACTCCGCCAGGAGGACACCGACCGTGGCAACCCGGTAAACATCTATGCCTCCCTCCCTCCTTATAAAAATTATATCTACCAGGGTGAGGACTACCGGACGGGCAGCCTGCTGCTCCCGGAGGGCACCCGGCTGGATGCTGCTGCCCTTGGCGTACTGGCCAGCGCCGGTATGACAGAGGTAGCCGTGCGACGCAGACCCAAAGTGGGACTGCTCACCACTGGGGACGAGGTGGTGGAGACCGGGCATCTCCTCCCTCCCGGGAAGATCTACGGCTCCAACGGGGCTCTGCTCACCGCCCGGCTGACGGAGCTTGGCATCCCCGCCCTTTGCCGTCACGCCGCCGACTCCCCTGCCGCCGTAGCGAAGGCCATGGAGGGGATGCTGGCGGACTGCGACCTGCTCATCAGCACCGGCGGCGTGTCAGTGGGTGACAAGGATATCTTTCATCAGGCCCTCCCCCTGCTGGGGGCAGAGCGGGCATTCTGGAAGGTAGACTTGAAGCCGGGTACCCCAGCCATGTTCTCCCGGTATAAGGGCAAGCCCATCCTGTCTCTGTCGGGCAATCCCTTTGCCGCCTTCACCACCTTTGAACTGCTGGCCCGTCCTCTGCTGGCCGCCCTGGCCGGGGAGCCCCATCTGCTCCCCCGGCAGAAGCAGGCAGTCCTTACCACCCCCTATGACAAGCCCAGCCCCCGGCGGCGGTTTCTCCGGGGCCGGTGTGAGAACGGGCAGGTGGCCCTGCCGGTGGGTCATTCCTCCGGCCAGTTGGCCTCCCTGGTGGGATGCAACTGCCTGGTGGAACTGCCGGCAGGCACTCCGCCGGTGGAAGCCGGACAGGCTGTCCAGGTGTGGCTGCTGTGACCGACTCATATCGATTCTATAGGAGGTTATTATGGAACCTGCTTTCAATCATTTTGACGAGGCCGGTAATGCCATTATGGTAGATGTAACCGGCAAAGAACCCACCTATCGCACGGCGGTAGCCGAGGGTACCATCAAGGTCACCCCGCCCATTCTGGCGGCTATCACCGGCCGCACCGCCGCCAAGGGCGACGTGCTGGGTGTGGCCCGGGTGGCGGGTATCATGGCAGCCAAACGCACCTGGGAGCTGATCCCCCTGTGCCACCCCCTGCTGCTCAGCCATCTGTCGGTGGATTTTGAAATTCTGGAGGAGGCCTGCGCCGTGCGTGCCACCTGCACCGTCAAGCTCTCCGGCAAGACCGGAGTGGAAATGGAAGCCCTCACCGGCGTCTCTGTGGCCCTGCTTACCATCTACGATATGTGTAAGGCCATCGACAAGGGGATGGAGCTGGGCGACATCCACCTGGTCCACAAGGAGGGCGGCAAGTCGGGGGTGTATGACCGTGGCTAATCCCCTGGTGGTGGCGGTGTCCGGGGTAAAAAACTCCGGCAAAACCACCCTCATTGAAGCCATGCTCCCTCTGCTGGAGGAGTCGGGCCTCACCGTGGCAGTGGTCAAACACGACGGCCACTCCTTCGACGCAGACCCGCCCGGCACCGATACCGGCCGTTTTATGGCCGCTGGAGCGGCAGGCACCGCCATCTTTGACGGGGAAAAGTTTAAGATTGTGAAGAAGCAGCCCGTAACAGAGGACTTCCTCATCACGCAATTCCCTGAAGCAGATCTGATCCTGCTGGAGGGCTTCAAGCATACCGGCTGGCCCAAGCTGGAGGTCGTGCGTAAGGGCAATTCGGAAGAGCCGGTGTCCGACCCGGTTACCCTGCTGGCCCTGGTTACCGATCTGCCCCTGGGGGTACCCGGCGTGCCGGTTCTTCCCCTGGATCAGCCCGATGAGGCGGCCCGTTTTCTGCTCCGTCTGGTAAAGGAGGATGGCGGCCATGCTTGACCAATTTGGACGAAACATCCGCTATCTGCGGGTGTCGGTCACCGACCGGTGCAATCTGCGCTGCCGCTACTGTATGCCCGAGGAGGGCGTAGAGTGGGTGGACCACAGCGCCATCCTCTCCTATGAACAGATCATCCGTCTGGTGCGTCTGGCCGCCTCTCTGGGCGTGGAAAAGGTGCGCCTCACCGGCGGCGAGCCTCTGGTCCGCAAGGGCCTGGCCAGTCTGGTGAAAGAGTTGAAGGCCATCGACGGTATCCGCACCGTCAGCCTCACCACCAACGGGGTGCTGCTGGCCGACCAGTTGCCCGGCCTTTTGAAGGCTGGGCTGGACGGAGTCAATCTCAGTCTGGACACTCTGGACCGGGCCCAGTTTGCCTCTCTTACCCGTAGGGACGAGCTGCCCCGGGCCCTGGAGGGGCTGGAGGCCGCCCTGGCCGCGCCGGGCCTCACCGTTAAGGTCAACTGCGTCCCCTCCGGCGGCAATGACGCCCAGCTGGTCCCTCTGGCCGCCCTGGCCAAGGACCGGGACCTGAGCGTTCGCTTCATTGAGCTGATGCCCATTGGCCTGGGGGACACCCTCATCCGCCGCACCGAGGAGGAGGTGCTGCAGCAGCTGGAGGCCGCCTTCGGCCCCGCCCTTCCCTGCCCCTCTGATGCTCTGGGCGGTCCCAGCCGGAATGTGACCTTCCCCGGCTTCCAAGGCAAGGTGGGCTTCATCAGCGCGGTTTCCCACCAGTTCTGTCAAAGCTGCAACCGGGTGCGGCTCACCGCCACCGGTTTTCTTAAGACCTGTCTGCAATACGACCACGGGGTGGACCTGAAGGCCCTGCTGGACGCTGGAGCAGACGATGCCGCCCTTCTCCAGGCCATGATCGACGCCATCGGCCATAAACCCGCCAGCCATCACTTCGGCGGAGACAGGCAGGAGCGGGACGAAGGGCGCAATATGAATCAAATTGGAGGATAAGACCATGGGCAAAGTGATCGCTGTCTGTATCAGTGAACAGAAGGGCACCCAGAAGAAGAATGTGGGCTCCGCCCAGTTTGTGGAGGACTGGGGCATCCAGGGGGATGCCCATGCCGGCAAGTGGCACCGGCAGGTGTCCCTCCTGTCCCACGAGCAGGTAGAGGCCTTCCGGGCCAGAGGCGCCGTGGTGGACGACGGCGCTTTCGGGGAAAACCTGGTGGTGGAGGGCTACGACTTCAAAGCCCTGCCCATCGGCACCAAGTTCCAGTGCAACGATGTGGTACTGGAGCTGACTCAGGTGGGCAAACAGTGCCATGCCCACTGTGAGATCTACAAGGTCATGGGAGACTGCATCATGCCCCGGGAGGGCGTGTTTACCAAGGTGCTCCATGGGGGCACCATCTCGGTGGGCGATACTCTCACCATCATGGAGGAGGGCTGAGTATGCGGGTAGCCATCATCACCCTCAGCGACTCCGGCTATGCCGGACAGCGGGAGGACAAGAGCGGTCCCATGATCCAGGAAATGGTGGAGGCGGCAGGCTATGAGGTGGTCCACACCGCTCTGCTGCCCGACGGCATGGAGCCTCTGGGCAGCGAGTTAAAACAGCTGTGCGACAACGACCTGGCCGACCTGATCCTCACCACCGGCGGCACCGGCTTCTCCCCCACCGATCTCACACCAGAGGCCACCCTTTCAGTCACTGAGCGCCCCGCCCCCGGCATTGCTGAGGCCATGCGGTGGCAGTCCCTCCAGATCACTCCCCGGGCCATGCTGAGCCGGGCGGCGGCGGGCATCCGCAAACAGACGCTCATGGTCAACCTGCCCGGCAGCCCCAAGGCGGTGCGGGAGTGCCTGGAGTTTATTCTCCCCTCTCTGGCCCACGGTCTGGAGATTTTAAGGGGTACTGCCAATAACTGCGCCCGATAAACCCGGTTCCCACTCCGTTTTCCGGAGTCCGGAATAAGACCAAAGAAGAAAGGAGGACTACAATGAAACTCAGCGCGAGAAACCAGCTGAAAGGCACCGTGGTATCCATTCAGGAGGGGGCTGTCAACGGCATTGTCAAGATCGACATCGGCGGCGGCAATGTCATTACCTCCACCATCTCCATGGCATCCATTCAGGAACTTGGCCTGAAAGTAGGCGGCACTGCTTACGCCGTCATCAAAGCCACTTCCGTCATGGTGGCTGTGGAGGACTGATCCCTGTCCCATCACTTCGAGCCTGTATCGCCTAAAGCGGAAGCCATGGCGGCGGGCCGGGGTATATCTGGAAACGGATATGCCTACCGTATTTGTAAAGGAGTTTTCAACATGAAAAAAGTGCTTGCCCTTCTGCTGGCCTTGTCCATGAGCCTGGCTCTGGCCGCCTGCGGCGGCGGCAATCCTGGTGCTGCCCAGAGCCCCGCCCAAAACAGCAACACCCCCGCCCAGACCGAGGAGGTTGAAGTGGTGGTATTTGCCGCCGCCTCCATGGAGGCCACCCTCACCCAGATCGCCGACCTGTACAAAGAGGTGGCTCCCAACGTGAAGCTCACCTTTACCTTCGACTCCTCCGGCACCCTCAAGACCCAGATCGAGGAGGGCGCGGTGTGCGACCTGTTTATCTCCGCCGCCCAGAAGCAGATGAATCAGTTGGACAGCGCCGATACCACTGGCACCAACCAGGGTCTGGACTTCGTGCAGTCCGACACCCGCATCAACTTCGTGGAGAACAAGGTGGTACTGGCGGTGCCTGTCGACAACCCCAAGGACATCCAGTCCTTCTCCGATCTGGCCAGCGACAAGCTGTCCCTGCTCTGCCTGGGCAACGACGACGTGCCCGTGGGAGCCTACTCCCTCCAGATCCTGGACACTCTGGGCATCGACATCACCGCTCTGGAGGACGCCGGCAAGGTGACCTATGCCTCTAACGTGTCTGAGGTAGCCAATCAGGTAAAGGAGGGGGCCGTGGACTGCGGCATCATCTACGCCACCGACGCCTTTACCTATGAGCTGACCGTGGTGGATCAGGCCACCGCCGAGATGTGTGATCAGGTCATCTATCCCGCTGCCGTCATGAAGTGCGGCGGCAGCGAGGCCAGCCAGGCCGCCGCACAGGCCTTCCTGGACTATCTGCACACCGACGCCGACGCCATCGCCGTGCTGGAGGGCGTGGGCTTCACCGTGATCCAGTAAGCATGAGGGCCTGCCGCCACGGCGGCAGGCCCATTTTCTAATCTTAAGGCAGGTGATTGGTTCTGGATCTCTATCCCCTTTTGAATTCCCTGCGCATTGCCGCCATTTCCACTGTGCTCATCTTCTTCCTGGGCATTCTGGCGGCCTACTATGTGGCCAAGCTGCCCCGGCTGGTAAAGGGCGTGCTGGACGTGGTGCTCACCCTCCCCCTGGTCCTCCCCCCCACCGTGGTAGGCTATTTCCTGCTGCGGCTGCTGGGGCCCAAGCGGGCCGTTGGGCTGTGGTTTCTGGAGGTCTTTGACCTGCGACTGACCATGGTGTGGTACTCGGCCATCTTTGCCTCGGCGGTGGTGGCCTTTCCCCTGATGTACCGCACGGCACGAGGCGCCTTCGAATCCTTTGACGTCACTCTGGCCCACGCCGCCCGTACCCTGGGCAAATCCAACGCCTGGATCTTCTGGCGGGTCATGATGCCCTACTGCAAGCAGGGCATCATCGCAGGCACCGTGCTGGCCTTCGCCCGGGCCCTGGGTGAATACGGTGCCACCGCCATGATCGCCGGGTACACCCCCGGCAAGACGGCTACCATCTCCACCACGGTGTACCAGCTGTGGCGCACCGGCGACGATGCCGGGGCCATGCGGTGGGTGCTTATCAACCTGGCCATCTCCGCCGTGGTGCTGCTGTGTGTCAATATGCTGGAGAAAAAAGACCGCCGGCCCCGCCGCCGGGCCGTTCCTGTCTCCGGGGAGGTGGAATGATGCGGTTACAGGTGGATATCCACAAGGATTTTGGCAAGTTCCAGCTGGATTGCGCCTTTGAGACGGAGAGCAGCCAGGTCACCGGCCTGCTGGGTGCCTCCGGCTGCGGCAAGAGCCTTACCCTCAAGTGCATTGCCGGCATTGAGAAGCCCGACCGGGGCCGCATTGTACTGGACGACAGGGTACTCTTCGACTCGGAGCGCCGCATTGACCTGCCCCCCCAGAAGCGGCGGGTAGGCTACCTCTTCCAGAATTACGCCCTCTTCCCCAACATGACAGTGGCGCAGAACATCGCCGTGGGCGTGCAGGACAAAGCCGCCCGGAAGGAAACGGTAAGCCGTCTGATCTCCTCTTTCTACCTGGAGGGGCAGGAGCGCAAATATCCCCGGCAGTTGTCCGGTGGCCAGCAGCAGCGGGTGGCCCTGGCCCGCATCCTGGCCAGCCAGCCGGAGGTGCTGCTGCTGGACGAGCCCTTCTCCGCTCTGGACAGCTATCTGAAGTGGCAGGTGGAACTGGAACTGGCTGACATTCTCTCTGCCTTCTCCGGGCCTGTGCTCTTTGTCACCCATAACCGGGATGAGGTGCAGCACCTCTGTCAGCAGGTATGTGTGCTGGATCATGGCCGCTCCCAGGCCATGATGCCGGTACATGAACTCTTTGAGGCTCCCCGGACCTTGTCGGCCTGCCTGCTGTCCGGCTGCAAGAACGTGTCCCGTGCCAAGGCCACAGCGGACGGCAAGGCAGAGGCTCTGGACTGGGGAATCATCCTGGACCCGGGCCAGCCGCTGCCGGAGGGGCTGACCCACATCGGCGTCCGGGCCCACTACATCAGGCCCGTGGAGGGGCCCGGCCCTAACCGGCTGCCCTGCCGGGTGGAGCAGGTGGTGGAGAACGTATTTTCCACAGTGGTTATGCTGTCCACCCCCGGCGGCAGCCAGGGCTTTTCCCGGCTGCGTATCGAGCTGGAGAAGGACCGCTGGGCCGCTCTGGCCATCCATAATCCCCTGTGGCTGGAACTGCCCTCCAAAGATCTCCTGCTGCTGACCAGTAATTAGAAAGCGTCCCCACGGCGTTGCCGTGGGGACGCTTTTGCTTTTATTTGATGGGCACTGCCCGGAAGGCTTCTCCCAAGGTCACGGGAGCCACTCCTCCGGCAGTCAGCTCGGTAAGTCGGGCGGCGAAGGCCTCGGTGTTCTCCTCCGGCAGCAGCACATGGACGGTGACGTCGGCGGCGTACTCGATTTCTCCCACCACGCCCCCCTGGGCCTCGGCCTCCTGACGCACCCGCTCGAAAAAGGAGTAGGGACAACTCACCGCAAGTTCCACCCACCGGCGCACCACCGAGATCCCGGCGGCGTCCAGGGCGTCCTTGGCGCTTTGAGTATAGGCCCGCACCAGGCCCCCCGCACCCAGCAGCACCCCGCCGAAGTAGCGGGTCACCACACAGCATACATTGGTGACCTCCTCCCGCTGGAACACGTTGAGCATGGGCTGTCCGGCGGTACCCTGAGGCTCTCCGTCGTCGGAGTAGCGCTCCACGCCCCCCTCCTTGATACGGTAGCACCAGCAGTTGTGGCGGGCGTCGTAATACTTCTTCTTCATGGCCTCGATGTACTCACGGGCCTCCTCCTCGCTCTCCACCGGCCAGACATGGCCGATGAACCGGGAGCGCTTCTCCACAAATTCGGTCTCCGAGGGGGCGGTGGGAATGTAGTATTCGGTCATCTGGCCTCCCACTCCCTTCTGGTGATGGCAAAGTAGTGGGCCAGGCGGGTCTCATTGAGCTGCTCTACCGGCTCCACCCGGGACAGGCGGTAGGTCATGCCGCACTTCTGCATCACCCGCTTGGATTTGCGGTTGCCATCGTAGTAGGCGGCCCAGATGGCGGTATAGCCCAGATCCGCAAAGGAATGGCGGAGGATGGCCTCCACCGCCTCAGGGATCAGCCCCTGGCCCCAGCAGTCCCGGGCCAGGGAGTAGCCCACCTCCTCGCTGGGGGTACCCAGCTCAGTGCGGTGCTTTCCCACAAACCCGGCGGAGCCGATGAGCCGCCCGTCGGACTTCCGGATCACCGCCAGGGTGTCAGAGGGCAGGAAGATCTCGCGGATTACCCGTAAGCTCTCCGCCTCGTCGGCGTGGGGCTTCCACCCCGCCCAGGGGCCCACCTCCGGGTGGCTGGCATAGGCATACAAACCGGCCGCGTCCTCCTCGGTAAAGGGTCGCAGCAGCAGGCGCTCGGTTTCCAGTGGCTGCATAGCGGTTCCTCCTCATATTGAAAACATTTAAAACCCCTCGGAGAGCGGAGGGGGTATCGCGCCGTTTACGGCGCGTATCTAGGGGGAACTGGTTCCCCCTGGAAGGCGCGGTTTGAAGCGAAGCGACGCATTTTCCGCAGAAAATGCCCGCGCCCTAGTCTTCCCAAAACTCCTTGGGGGGTGTCCAGCCGGACACAATATAGTCCTTCAGTCGGCCCAGCTGGATGGGGGTACACACGGCCTCCACCTCGATGGACTCGCCGTAGTCTACCCGCTCCACCTTGGCCTCCCGGTGGAGCAGGTCCACAATGCCGCCCTTATCGTAGGGGATGTGGAGCACCACCCGGTGGGCACCGGTGTCCAGCCGGTCGCCGATCTTGCCGAGAAGCTCGTCCAGCCCCTGTCCGGTTTTGGCGGAGATGGACACGATGTCCTCCCCGTGGGGCAGAATCTCGCTGGGGCAGCGGTCGATCTTGTTGAACACGTCGATGCGGGGGGTCTGCTCCGCCCCCAGCTCACAGATCAGCTTCTCCACCACCTCGGCCTGCTCCCGCCACTCCGGGTTGGAGGTGTCGATGACGTGGAGCAGCAGGTCGGCATAGGACAGCTCCTCCAGGGTGGCCTTAAAGGCCTCCACCAGATGGTGGGGCAGCTTGCGGATGAAGCCTACCGTGTCGCTGAGGAGCACCGTACAGGTGTCGGAGATCTCCAGGGTGCGGGTGGTGGTGTCCAGGGTATCAAAAAGCCGGTTGTTGGCGGGGATGTCCGCCCCAGTCAGCTTGTTGAGCAGGGTGGACTTGCCTGCGTTGGTGTAGCCCACGATGGCCACCACCGGCACCTCGTTCTTTTCCCGCCGGGCCCGCTGGGTGGAGCGCACCCGCCGTACCTGATCCAGCTCGTCCCGCAGCTTCTGGATCTTTCGGCGGATGTGCCGCCGGTCGGTCTCCAGCTGGGTCTCGCCGGGGCCGCGGGTGCCGATGGCGCCCTCCTGCCGCTCCAGATGGGTCCACATACCCAGCAGACGGGGCAGCAGATACTGATACTGGGCCAGCTCCACCTGGAGGCGGCCCTCCTTGGTGCGGGCCCGCTGGGCGAAGATATCCAGAATGAGGGCCGCCCGGTCCAGCACCTGCACCTTCAGGTCCTCGGACAGGGCACGCTGCTGGGAGGGAGACAGGGGGTTGTCCACGATAACCATGTCCGCCCCCATGGCGTCCACCAGCTCTTTTACCTCCGCCACCTTGCCCTCGCCGATGAAGGTACGGGGATCGGGGGTATCCTTATTCTGAAACACGGTGCCCACGCACTCGCCGCCCGCTGTCTCCAGCAGGTCGGCCAGTTCCTCCATGGAGGAATCGTCGGCATTTTCCGCCTCGGACAGGCAGTGGGCGTTGAGGCCCACCAGCACTGCCCGGTTGATGGCTTTTTTCTCTTGGTTTTCTGTCATGTGTCCTCCGATGGGCGCAGGGTGCGCCCCTACATTATACTTTCCTTAAAACCTCCAGGATCTCACCAATGAAGATGCGGTGATAATCCTTCTCAGGGTACCACTTGCTATCAATTTCCCCGTCCAGGAAGTGGGTGGGGTCCATGTCCTGCCAGTAGGCCTTCTTGCACACCAGCACCAGGTCGGCCTCCTCAAAGTAGGGAGCGCCCTCCGCGGCGGCAACCGTGAAGCCGCACTCCTTCACCTTATCCATATCCCGGCCGCTCTTGGAGCCGCACAGGGCCAGGGCCTTCCGGTACGCCTCACCAAAGAAGCACAGGGTGAAGGTGTTCTCCCGCTCCACAAATTCCAGGGTGTACCGCTGGGGCCGGATGTATACGGTGGCCACCGGCTTGCCCCACAGCACCCCCAGGCCGCCCCAGCTGGCGGTCATGGTGTTGCACTGTTCCTTGGTGCCGGCGGTAATGAGCATCCACTGATCCCCGATCAGGGAAAAGACGTTCTGATCCAACGCCTTGGGGTCAATTTTTTCAAACATGGCGCGCACCTCCTGTTGTCTTTACTCTATATTATATGTATCTCTCTCCAAAAAAGAAAGGTGCTGTTCCTGCCGGGGACGGATATTCGCCAGCAAGGGCAGCAATAACGAAAAAGGGCCCGTACCGAAACCGGTACGGGCCCCCTTGCATACGAACTTACTTGTCCAGGCCGAACTTCTTGTTGAAGCGGCTGACACGTCCGCCAGTATCCACCATCTTCTGCTTGCCAGTAAAGAAGGGGTGACACTTGGAGCAAACTTCCACGCGGATGTCCTTCTTGGTAGAGCCGGTCTCGATCACATTACCGCAGGCACACTTGATGGTGGTCTGCTCGTAGCTGGGATGGATGCCTTCCTTCATTGTTGTGTTCACCTCTTTCTCGTTCCGGATGAAGCGGCGCAGCAAACCTCCACGCCTTATAAACGCTAGAATATGATAGCACAAAGACTGGTGGATTGCAACCGTTTTTTTCAGAAATTTTCAAATTGCTACAGATCCACACTCTGGTTCAGCGAGAAGAACCACAACACCCTACGAATCACCTGTTTGCCGGTGATCTCCTCCAGGGCCCGGCTGTAGGCCTCCAGCTGAGGGCGGTAGTGCTCCGCCCGCTCCGCCACGGAGCGCTTGGTCACCCGATCGGTCTTGAAGTCCACCACCGTGATGCCCTCCAGAGTCTCATAGTAGCAGTCCACCACGCCCTGGAAGAGCACCCGCTCCCCCTCCCCCGCCTGGGGATAGTAGCGGTTGGCAGGCTCCAGAATGGAGAACTTGAACTCCCGCCGCAGGGAAACGGAGGAGAGCATCTGCTGCCCCAAGTCCGACTGGAAGAAGGCGGCGATGGGGGCCGGGTCCACGACCTCCCCCTGCTGGGGGGTGATGTACTGTCCCTCCACCAGCCGGGCGATCTCGGCCTGCACCCCTTCCACCGTCTCAGCCTGCTCAAAGTCGATGTACTGGAGCACCTGATGGAGAGCGGTGCCCTGCTGGGCGGCGGTGAGGCCCAGCTCCTCGGCGGCAAACCGGGGACGACCGAAGCTGAGGGGCCTGGAGGGCCGTGGGGCCTCCTCCGCCGCCTCCTCATCTAATGCCCGCCCTTTCAGTTGGGTGGCGGTGAGCTTGGAGGGGATGGCCACCTCCTCCCCGTGGGGATAGATCCAGCGCAGCCGGTCGGTCAGCTCCTCCCCGTCTTCTTCCTCTTCCGGCCCCCGCTTCGGGGCTGTCCAGCGGCGGGGCGGCGTCTGAGCCAAAGGCGTTCCATCTACAAACCGAATGTCCCATGCCGGGCCGAAGGAGGTATCCAAGAACGCCACGTCCTGTCCCGCTGCCCGGCGGAGGGCTCCCGCCTCGGGGCGGCACAGGGCATGGAGCAGCACCCATTGGCCCACACTCTGACAGGCCAGCAGCACCTGGGGGTCCACCGGATCACCTGCGTCCCCTGCCAGCTTCTCCAGATCCTTTCCTCCGCCGGTGAGAGCCACCGACAGGATCAGTTTCTCTTTGGCACGGGTCATGGCCACATATAAAAGCCGCAGCTCCTCCGCCATCATCTCCCGCTCCAGCTGACGGGCCACCGCCATCCGGGCCAGGATGGGGTATTCAATGCCCCGCTCCACGTCTAGACCCTTGGGGCCCACCCCCAGCTTGGGGTGGAACAGGATGGGGCGGCTCATGTCCTCCCGGTTGAGCCGCCGGGCCAGACCGCACAGCAGCACCACCGGAAACTCCAGGCCCTTGGACTTGTGGATACTCATAATACGCACTCCGCCGCCGATGCGGCCGGGGGCGGGAGGCATCAGGGTGTTTCCGTTCTCTCGCAGCCGGGTCAGGTAGGTGAGGAACCGGAACAGGCCCTTGTGGCCTGCCCCCTCAAACTGCCGGGCCAGCTCTGCCAGGGCCAGCAGGTTGCCCTGCCGGGTCTCTCCCTCCCCCATGGCGCCGAAGATGCCCAGCAGATTGGTGCGGTCATAGATGTGCCACAGCAGCTGATGGCTGCTCATGTCCCCTGACCCAAACCGCAGGTCGTCCAGCTCAGCCAGGAAGGCACGACTGTCCTCCCCGTCGGCGGCAACCAGGGCAGCGTAAAAGTCGGTATCCGGGCTGGCTGAGCGGATCTGGGCCAGCCGGTCGGCAGAGAAGCCGTACACCGGGGAGCGCAGTACCGAGATGAGAGGCACATCCTGCCGGGGATTGTCCACGATCTGGAGCAGGGACAGGGCAACCGAGATCTCGGTGGAGCCGAAGAAGTCTCCGCCTCCCTCGGCCTCCCATAGGATGTCCCGCTCTCCCAGAGCCCGGGCATAGTGGCGCAGCACTGTGTTGGGAGAGCGGAGCAGAATCACGATATCGGAGGGACGCACCGGCCGGGTGCCCCCCTCCCCATCGGAGACAGGGAAGTTTTGGTCCAGCAGGTCCCGGATGCGGCGGGCGGCAAACCGGGCCTCCAACAGGTCCCGGCTTACCTTCTCCGCTCCCTCTTCTCCATCAATATCCCCGTCCAGAGCGTCCAGCTCCACGCAGTAGGTGGAGTCCGGCTGGAAAGGAGCGCCGGGGTAGAGGGCCTGATCGTCAGAATACTCCATTTCCCCGAAGGGCACCGACATGACGGCCCGGAACAGGTCGTTGCACCCCTCCAGCACCTCAGGTCGGGAACGGAAGTTGCGTGACAGGATGACCCGCCGCTCCTCCCCCTCCCCTGCCTCGGTGTAGGGCTTGAAAGACCGATATTTGCCCAGGAAGATGGTGGGGTCGGCCAGCCGGAAGCGGTAGATGGACTGCTTCACATCGCCCACCATAAACAGATTGGTGCCGTCTTTGGACAGGGCGGAGAAAATGGCGTTCTGTACCTCGTTGGTATCCTGGTACTCGTCCACCATGATCTCATCGTACCGGGTGCTCCACTGGCGGGCCAGCTCGGTGGGCTTGCCGTCCTCGCCCACCAGCAGGCGTACCGCCATATGTTCCAGGTCGGAGAAGTCCACCAGCCCACGCCGGGCCTTCTCGGCGGCATAGGCCGTCTCAAAGTCCCGCACCAGGGCAAACAACCCCCGCATGGCGGGGTACACCGTCCGCAGGTCGGCCAGCAGGTCGTCCCCACTGTCGGCAAACCAATCCTCCAGCTTCTCCAGCCGCTTTTTGCAGGCGGTACGGATGGCCTTCACCCGCTCCACAGCGGCGGGGTCGTCCACCATCTTCTTCCGGCCCACCGTGGGGAAGGGAATGGGCAGCAGGGCCCGAGCAGCATCCCAGCCCTGGCTGGCCGCCTCCTCAAACTGCTGTAAGGCCTGGGCGGTCTGAGCCACACTGTCCCCATAGTTGGCCAGCAGGTTGGCGTCCCGCTCGCACAGGTCCCGTGCCTCCTCCATCCGCCGTCGCCAATAAGCGGCCTGCCCGGCGGCGTCGGTCAGCAGCAGCTTTCCCCAAGGTGTCTGGACAGGATCGGTCACCCCCTTCAGAGCAAAGGTACGCTCCTGCTCCTGCAACCAGACTGTTGGATTGGGGTGGGCCTGGACCCGGCCCCGGATATCCAGCACGATCTGGACAAGGCGCTGGTCGTCCCGCCCGGCGGACATGGTGTCCACCAACTGGGCAAAGTCTGCCTCCATGGACTCATAGCGCCTGTCCAGCGCATCGTTGAGGGCGCGGAGCATGAGGATGCCCGCCTCCCCCTCGTCGCACAGCCGGAAATCCGGGTCCAGATCCAGCAGGTGGCCGCACTCCCGCAGCAGCTGGGCGCAGAAGGCGTGGATGGTGGAGATACCCGCCTTGTACACCAGGGTGGCCTGGCGGCGCAGGTGGCCGTCGGTGGGCCGCAGGGCCAGCCGGTCGGACAGCTCCTCCACAATGCGGCTCCGCAGCTCGGCGGCGGCGGCTTTGGTGTAGGTGATGACCAGGAAGCGGTCCACGTCGGCCCCCTCTTCCACCCTGGCCAGCAGACGCTCCACCAGCACCCGGGTCTTACCGGAGCCCGCCGCGGCGGAGACCAGAAGGCCGCCCCCCCGGTTGTCTACCGCCGCCTGTTGTTCTTCTGTCAGAGAAAAGGCCATCTGGTTCCCTCCTTTCCATCGGATCTGGTTTCATTTACAGAATATCAGTTCTCCCACTTGCGGGCATGGGCCTCGTCCCAGATCTCGGGATCACCGATGCCCACCTCCTCGTAGCGGTACACCGGGTTCTTACCCGCCTTCTTCTGGTTCACATAATCTTTCAGCACCTTCAGAGCCTTACCGCCCAGCAGCAGGATGGCCACCAGATTCACCAGAGCCATCAGGCCCATGAGCACATCGGCCAGATCCCACACCATGGAGAAATTCATCTGGGCGCCGATGAAAATGGCCGCCACGCAGGTGAGCCGGAAAATCAGCAGGCCGGTCTTGGAGTCTCGGATGAATTTGAAGTTAGATTCGGTGTAGTAGTAGTTGCCCACCAGGGAGCTGAAGGCAAAGAGGAAAATAGAAACGGTGATGAAGATGGGGCCGAAGGAACCCACCTGGGCGTGGACCGCCGCCTGGACAAAGTTCATGCCCTCGCTGTAGGCGTCGATGGGCACCCCGGACAGCAGTAGCATAAAGGCGGTGGTGGAGCAGATGACAATGGTGTCGATGAACACGGACAGCATCTGCACCAGGCCCTGCTTCACCGGGTGGGACACGTCGGCGGCGGCAGCGGCGTTGGGGGCGGAGCCCATACCGGCCTCGTTGGAGTAGAGGCCCCGCTTGATGCCCTGCATGATGCAGGAGGCGCCGATACCGGCAAACATGGCCTTGGGATCGAAGGCCTGGGAGAAGATCAGGGAGATCATGTGGGGCACCTGACCGATGTTCTTAATGGTGATGAACAGGCCCAGGGCAATATAGATGGCGGCCATCACAGGCACGATGCCGGAGGTGATGGCGCTGATCCGCTTCACGCCGCCGAAGATGCACACACCGGTGAGAATGGCCAGCACCGCGCCCACCACCATGGGCCAGATGCTGTTGGAATAGTCGGGCAGATAATACTGGAGGGCGGAGCCGGCGTTATAGGCCTGGAGGGCATTGAAGCCGTAGGCAAAGCAGGCGATGAGCAGCACGGCGAACACCACGCCGAAGAACCGGCTTCCCAGGGCCTTCTGGATATAGTAGGCCGGGCCGCCTACCCAGTTCTCCCCGTGCTTCTCCTTGTAGCACTGGGCCAGAGTGCTCTCAATAAAGGCAGAGGCCGCACCGATGAGGGCCAGCAGCCACATCCAGAACACCGCGCCGTAGCCGCCGATGAGGGTTGCGGCAATGATGGCATTGGCCACACCGGCGATGTTGCCGGTGCCCACTCGGGAGGCGGTGGAGATCATCAGAGCCTGGAAGGAGGAGATGTCCTTGCCGTCCTTCTTCTTCTCCCCCAGCACCCGGATGGCCTCGGGGAACAGGCGGAACTGGACGGCTCTGGTCCGGATGGTGAAGTAGAGCCCCGCGAAGATCAGCAAGGCAATAAGGATATAGGTGTAAAGGAAGTTGCTGGTATTGCTCAAAAAGCTTCCAAAAAACGCCATACAGTTATAATTCCTTTCTTTTGATCCTTAACAGGATTTTATCTTTGTCCGCTTGGATTAAACAGCTGGTTTCCCGGGAAATGCTTGGGGGCGCTCAGTCTTTCTCCTGCTCCACAGCCGCCCAGAAGTCCTCGCCCTTGACGGTGGGCAGCCACCGCTTTTTATCGTTCCCTCTGCCCTCCTCAAAGTGGCAGGCGGCGGCGTAGTCGCACCACTGGCAGGCGTTGTGCTCCGGGCCCCGCCAGAAGGGGTCGGCGTTGATGTTGCCCGCCGCCAGCTCCTGGCCGATCTCCCGCAGGATGTGGTCGGTATGCCGGGCCAGCTTGCCCAGCCGCTGGGCGGACACCAGAGCCTCACCGGTGATCTGTCCATTCTTGTTCACCCGAACAGGCAGGAAACGGATGGGCCCCTCCTCCGGGTCCTCCATGGCGGTGAGCACAGCGGGATCGTCCAGCACCACGCCCTTACGCCGCAGCTCAGCGTCCACCTTCTTTTGCCGTGCCTCATCGCTCATGGCCCGGCTACCCGCCACCACTGCGTCTCTGGCGGGCAGATATAGAACGCCAGCCCCTGTCACATCTTGACTGTAAAGTTCTTTTCCCTCACGTTCTAGCGTGAAAAGATAGAGCAGCATCTGAAGGCCCATTCCATGCCAGATGTCTGTCAAGTCAAATGACTTGCGTCCCGTCTTGTAGTCTACGATGCGCAGGTAGAGCCGCCCGTCATGGACCCAACCATCCACCCGGTCCACAAAGCCGGAGATGCTGACGGTGATCCCGTCCACGTTCAGCTCCACCGGAGGCAGATCCTTGCCGCTGCCGAAGCCCAATTCAAAGGAGATGGGCTGGAATTGGGAGGCACGCAGCTCCTGGGCCACGTTGTCCACCACGGCGTAAACCGACTTACGGAGGCGGCGGAAGAGGTACTGGAATCGGGGGCTCTCCCCCTCCAGTCCCCCCAGCTCTTCCTGCACATATTGCTCCACCACCTGATCGGTAATAGCACGCAGTTCCTCGGGCGGCACCTCCTTCACGCCCCCCCGCTCCTGGCAGGCTTTGAGGACGTGTTCCAGCACGAAGTGGATGAAGGTGCCGTATTCCGGGGCCTGGAACCCAGCAGCCCGCCGGGGTTCCGCCTTCAGGCCGTACTGCATGAAGTAGGAGAAGTGGCAGGCCTTGTATTTGTCCATCCGGGAGGCCGACATGGGCACCCGCCACCCATAGAGCGCGTCAACCGCCGGGCGGGACAGCCGCCCCCGCTCACGGCGTGCGGCAGAGGCCATACGTTCCACCAGGGGGGCGTATTCCGGCAGAGCAGTGAGGGCTGCCGCCGCCTGTGGAAACCGACCCGCCAGCTCCAGGGCGGGACGCGGGGCCGCCAGACGGAAGGAACCATCCAGTCTCCCCTCCTCCACCCGGCGTAGGTTGGGCAGCAACGCCCTCAGCCGGGATACCAGGAAGGCGGGGCGGTGCTCCTCCCCCTGAGTTCCCGCAGCGGACCAGCTGACATAAAACTTCTCCCGGGGCAGGGCGCAGGTCTCATAGACGATGGTCATCTCCCGGTACAGCTTGTCCCCCGTCCGGGGGGCGGGTTCCAAACCATAGGAGGCCAACAGGCTGCGGTCGTCGTCGCTGAGCAGGCCGGGCGAGGGGGACACCGCCGGGATGGCTCCGTCGTCCGCCCCCAGCAGGAACACTGCACGGTAGCTTTTGTGGGCCAGCCGGGGCATTTCCCCGGCGTTCACCCGGTCCAGAGACACGGGGATAGCGCCCACATCATACTGGGAGAGCACCAGGGTAAAGAGCCGGGCAAACTCCTCCAGTTCCATGGGGGTGTCGCCCAAAATCTGAGCGCACTGCTCCAGGCCGCCGCACAGGATGTCCCACAGCTGGGCATACTCCTCCGCCAGGGCGGCCTGATCCCGCTCTTGCAGTTCCTGGGTCCGCTGGGCAAGACATTCGGGTACCCCCATGGCCTCCAGCAGGCGGTACAGGGCCATGGCCTGGCCCTTCCCTGTCCTGTCCGGCTGCTTCCGCAGCTCCTCCAGAGGAGCGGTCACCTGCCGCCGCAGGCCGTTGAGCCGCTCCAGCAGGGCGGTGTCCTCCTCGGTGAATTTGCGGCCGTAGCCCTTGGGATGGTTGGTCCAGTCCTTTTTGCCGGTCCATGCACTGCCCTCCAGGCTCCAGGTCAGAGCGTAGTTCTCCAGCAGGTCCACGTCCTCCTGACTCAGACCGGTAAGGCCGGTCTTGAGGCAGCGGAAGAGATCGTCGTACCGGTAGCCCCCGGATACGGTATCCAGGGCCGCGGTAATGAAGGTTAAGATGGGTTTTTCCAGAATGTCGCTCATGCGGCTGAGAAATACCGGCACCCCGTAGCGGGTAAATACCGTTTCGATGGTAGGGCCATACCCTTCCATGCTGCGGGCACACACCGCGATATCCCGAAAGCGATAGCCCTCCTCCCGCACCAGACGCAGGATCTCCGCCGCCGTCCACTCTACCTCGGAATAGGGGGTATTGGCGGTAAAGAGGGTCACTTCTTTCCCGCCCTCCTCCAGAGGGGCGGGCCGGGGCGCAAACAGCTGCCCTTCCAGGTGGGCCAGGGCGGCTGTCCGGCCGGTTTTATCCCCCGTCAGCACCTTCACCTGAGCGGGCACGCCCCGGTCCTTGGCCAGCCGCAGCAACTGCCGGGCGGTACGCCGGGCAGGGGAAAAGATGCCGGTGCCCCCTTCGTCCTCCTCCAGCTGATCGCAGGTCAGAGCCACCGTCACCGATGCTCCCTTGTCCAGCAAGGCGGAAAGCACCTGCCGCTCCTGGGGGGTAAAGTCGGTAAAGGCATCCACATAGAAGTCCTGGCCTGCCGCCCAGTTGGTCCGGGCCAAAAGCTCGGCCAGCCGGGTCAGCTTGTCCCGTGGGTCGGCCCACCGCTGGGCGGTCATGGCCTCATAGGCGCCAAAGATGAGGGAGAGGTCGGTAAGCTTGTCCCCCTCCCCGCCTCCGGTGTCGCTGCCTGCCTCCCACAGCTGTTCGGGGCTGATGCAGCAGCTTTTCAGCTCGTCCACTGTGGCCAAAAGGCTGCTGAGGAAGGCGGGCTTGCGGGAGGGCCGCTGGTACACTTTGAGCTGATCGGACACCGACTTGAGGGCGGTATACAGCAGCAGCAGCCGGCCTCCCTGATCCAGAGCAGGCGCCGCCAGACCGCCGTGGGCAGAGAACACCCGGTTAGCAAGCCGGGTGAAGGAGAGCACCTCGGCGTGGAGGGAGATGGCGTTACCGCCAATGGCGCACAGCTGCCGCTCCATGTCATGGGAGTGCTGCTCAGGCACAATGAGGACCTGGGGCCGCGAGGCTCGTCCAATGGCTGTGAGCATGGCATGAGTCTTACCGGCGCCCGACCGGCCCAGCAGCAGCTTGAGCATAGTACTCCCTCCTTTTTGATCAGTGGTGAGATTATAGCATATTTACCGCTTCCGCACAATGCGCCGGACACAAAAGGGGACTGCCGCAAAGGCGGCAGTCCCCTTTTTGTATAAAGAAAACCACTCGCTAGGCGAGTGGTAGCAAAAAGCCTATGGCGATGAAAGTGATAAAAAAACTCCCTTTGCTATAATAAAAGTGCGGTCTGCCAACTGCACAAAGAA